>DASRYX010000495.1:0-16579 GCA_035686985.1 Planctomycetaceae bacterium
GTGGGATCGGGCGTGTAATCGATTTCGAACGCGTGCTTGGCGAACGCGATGGTATCGCCGGGCTGCAGGAACTTCTCGAAGATCCGCTCGCCGTTGATTTTCGTCCCGTTGGAATTGCTCAGATTTCGGGCGTGCCAGTACCCGCTTTTGTATTCGAGTTCGCAGTGATGCGACGAGACGTTGGGGAAATCGAGGCAGATGTCGCAACGCGTCCGCCGTCCGACCATCAGCTTCGGTTTCAATAGCGGAATCGGGTCTCCGCCGCCCAGCGGCAGCAATTGTCCGAGCATATCCTCACACTCCTGGCCCGCATTCCGATGTTCATCATTCTATAACGAGCACCGTGGTGGGTGACAATCGGCAAATGACTGTCGCGGCTGCAAATTTCTGACCTGCCGTGATCCAGTCCGCCGTTATCGACGTTGATCTCTGCCAGATCCGCCAAGGAGTGTTTCCTTGGAGGTTCAACGGTTACAATCGCCGTCGTCCGCCTGATCGTTCGGTTTCATCTCGCGTCCGCCGGCCTGTCTTCCGGCTAGAGGAAAGGTGCCGTCATGGGTCTTTTCGATAAACTCCGCAATGAGTTCATCGACATCGTCGAGTGGCTGGACGATTCGCGCAGCACACTCGTCTGGCGGTTCCCGCGATACCAGAACGAAATCAAGCAGGGCGCGCAGCTCATCGTCCGCCCGGGACAGTTGGCGGCGTTCGTCCATCGCGGACAAGTCGCCGACATCTTCGAGCCCGGCACGCACACCCTCAACACCCAAAACCTGCCGATTCTCAGCACGCTCGCCGGGTGGAAGTACGGCTTCAATAGTCCCTTCCGGTCAGAAGTCTATTTTGTCAGCACGCGGCAGATCACCGATCTGAAATGGGGCACGCCCAATCCGATCATGCTGCGCGATCCGGAATTCGGCCCCATCCGGCTCCGCGCGTTCGGCACATATGCGATGAAGGCCGTTGACCCTAAGGCGCTGCTGACGGAACTCGTCGGCACCGACGGCGAAGTGCAGGCCGACGAAATCTCTGAGTTGATGCGCTCTATCATCACGGAAGCGTTTGCGGACATGCTCGGCGAGAAGCAGATCGCCGCGCTCGATCTCGCGTCGCACTACCGCGAGTTCTCTGAAGAATTGCGGAAGTACGTCAACCAGAAGATTGACGATGAATACGGGCTCGAAGTCCCGCAGTTGTTCATCGTCAACATCTCGCTGCCGGAGGCGGTCGAAAAAGCGCTCGACACGCGGACCAGCATGGGTGTCGTCGGCGACATGCAGAAGTATCAGCAGTACCAGATGGGCACCGCGATTGGTGATGCGGGAAAAAATCCCGGCGGCGGAAGCAGCGGCCTGGACCTCGGGCTGGGTCTCGCGATGGCCGGCCGGATGATGAACATGCCTGGCGGCTTCGGCGGCGCTCCGGTGGGCCCGCCTGCTCCGCCGCCATTGCCAGGCTCGCAATGGCACATCGCGATGAACGGCCAGACCACGGGCCCGTTCAATGTCGACCAGGTACAGCAAGGCGTCGCCGGGGGACAGGTCAACGCACAGACCTTGATGTGGGCCCCGCATCTGTCCGGCTGGACCGCGGCGGGACAAATCCCGGAACTGCGTGCCGTGTTCAGCCGTCCGGCAACGCCGCCACCACCACCGGCGTAGTAGTATTCCAGTGAGCGGCAAGGCGCTAGCCGCCGGTGTATTTCCGCTCAGTTGGGATCGAGATCTCATGATGCCTGATGCGATGACTTATTTCATCACATGGACCACTTATGGCACTTGGTTGCCGGGTGACCATCGTGGTTGGAGAAAGTCATCCGAGGGAAATCGAATTCCTCAACCGTTTCTGGAAGACTGGTGCCGTGGACGTCTCAGCGAAACTCCGCTGGTGATGAATGACACTCAGCGATCAAAAGTCGATACCGTGTGTCATGAACATGCTCGATTTCGCGGGTGGGAACTCCATGCCGTGAATGTCCGCACGAATCACGTCCATGTCGTGGTTACTGCTGACCGTGATCCCAAAGTGGTCCGCGATCAGTTCAAAGCCAATGCGACACGAGTTCTTCGGACTGCTCCGGATCAAGTCCTTCAGGACCGCATCTGGACTCGTGGGGGTGACTGTGAAATCGTGGATAGCGAGGACGAGCTTGAGCAAGTCGTTCAGTATGTTCTGGAGGCTCAAGATCGTATGCACTGAGAATCGTGAGCGGCAAGAGGCTGGCCGCCGTGTATGTCAACGCTGCGAAGAACCGGCGGCTAGCGCCTTGCCGCTCACAAGAGTTTGATCAATGCAACCCACCAATCGCTGGGCGTTCAAGGAATGGGCGGCGGTCTGCTCGGCGTTGTTGTCGGGGCGGCAATCGCTGATTCTGCGCAAAGGTGGCATCCACGAAGGCCGGGTGGGATTCCGTGTTGATCACCCGGAGTTCTGGCTGTTCGCGACCGGGTTCCATCAGCAACCGGAAGCACTGCAACCCGGCGCGATGGATCACGCACTGTCACAGCCTGCATCGGGAACGATCCTTCTGCCGGGATATGCGGTCGTTGAAGCCGTCGAGGAGATTCACGATCCCGCGGTCCTGCCGCGATTGTCGGGACACCATGTCTGGTCGGACCGTACGATCGACGAACGGTTCCATTACCGGTCGCCGGGATTATTCGCGCTGATCGTGCGTGTTTATCGGCCACCGTCACCGCTGGCGTTGCCGGATTCGCCGCATTTTGCCGGTTGTCGCAGTTGGGTCGATCTTCCGGACGAACTGCCGACGGCGAACCTGACGCCGGTGCTCTCCGACGACGAGCACCCTCAGCGGGTCATCGAACTTCAGCGAGCCCTGACCTTACCGCAAATTGTGTGAGTCGATGGACGTTGTTCCGCCTGCAAAGCGGCGAGCGGCCATCAATTGGCTTCATTTTGCACTTTGCATTCTTCATTTTGCACTGCCTTCGGCCGTCCTCTGAAACAACGCATCACCCCTCGTTGACCCATCTCGGCAGGCTCCGTAAGATCAGGGCTTCCTCCCGACCCGACCGCGTTGCCACCGGAGATTGACCGCGATGTCCGCTGATGCCATTCATTCGTCGCTGAACGAAACTCGCAAGTTCCCGCCGCCGGCCGACTTCGTCGCGCAGGCGCATATCAGCAGCGAACAGCAATACCAGCAGATGTGGCAGAAGGCGAAGGATGATCCGGCCGGTTTCTGGGGCGAACTGGCGTCAACGAACATGGTCTGGTCGAAGAAGTATGATCAGGTGATGTCGGGCGCGATGCCCGAAACCAAATGGTTCACCGGCGGGAAACTCAACGCGTCGGTCAACTGCGTCGACAAGCATCTTTCCTCGTGGCGACGTAACAAAGCGGCGATCGTGTGGGAAGGCGAACCCGGCGATACTCGCGTCCTGACCTATCAGGATCTGCATCGCGAAGTCTGCAAGTTTGCCAATGCGCTGAAGCGGCTCGGCGTACAGACCGGCGATCGCGTGACGCTGTATCTGCCGATGATCCCGGAACTCGTGATCGCGATGCTGGCGTGCGCGCGATTGGGAGCCACGCACTCGATCATCTTCGGCGGCTTCAGTTCCGATGCGGTCGCCGATCGGAATAACGACGCCCAGGCCAAGGTGATCGTGACCGCGGACGGCGGCTGGCGGCGCGGCAAGGAAGTTCTGCTCAAGCAGGCCGTCGATGAAAGCCTGCAGAAGTCGCCGACCGTGCAGAAAGTGGTCGTGGTTCGGCGGACCGGAATGCAGGTCCACATGCAGCCCGACCGCGATTACTGGTGGCACGACCTGATGTCGGACGTTACCGCCGATTGCGAACCGGTGGATGTTGACAGCGAACACCCGCTGTTCATTCTCTACACCTCCGGCAGTACCGGCAAGCCGAAGGGCGTTCTGCACACCACCGCGGGGTATCTGCTCGGCACGCAGATGACCACGAAGTGGGTCTTCGACCTGAAAGAAGACGACGTTTACTGGTGCACGGCGGACATCGGCTGGGTGACCGGCCACAGCTACATCTGCTACGGCCCACTGCAGAACGGGGCGACGGTGGTGATGTACGAAGGGGCTCCCAACTGGCCGAACGAAGGCCGGTTCTGGGAGATCATCGAGAAGTACCGCGTGTCGATCTTCTACACCGCACCGACGGCCATCCGCGCCTTCATCAAGTGGGGCGATCACTGGCCCAACAAGTACGATCTGTCGAGCCTGCGTCTGCTGGGTTCAGTCGGCGAGCCGATCAATCCGGAAGCGTGGATGTGGTATCACAAGACCATCGGCGGCGAGCGCTGCCCGATCGTCGACACCTGGTGGCAAACGGAAACCGGCAGCATTATGGTCAGCCCGCTGCCCGGGGTCACGGCGACGAAACCCGGCAGCTGCACCAAGCCGCTGCCCGGCGTGGTACCGGAAATCGTTGACAAGGACGGCAACGCGCTCGGTGCCAACGAAGGCGGCTTGCTCGTCATGAAGCAGCCGTGGCCGTCGATGCTGCGGACGCTGTACGGCGATCACGAACGTTTCAAAGAGACGTATTTCAGCACGATCAAGGGGTGCTACTTCGCGGGCGACGGTGCCCGCAAAGATGAAGACGGTTACGTGTGGGTAATGGGCCGCGTCGACGACGTGCTGAACGTTGCCGGTCATCGCCTCAGCACGATGGAAGTGGAATCGGCCCTCGTGGCCCACCCGCTGGTCGCCGAAGCGGCCGTCGTCGGCTTCCCGCACGACATCAAGGGCGAAGGGATCTGCTGTTTCGTCACGTTGAAGACTGGCGAAGGAAACGATGCCCTCGAGCGCGAGATGATCGCGCACGTGCGAAAGCACATCGGCGCGCTGGCCACGCCGGACAAAGTGAAGTTCACGGCGGGGCTGCCTAAAACCCGCAGCGGCAAAATCATGCGGCGACTGCTGCGCGACATCGCCGCCGGCCGCGAATCCAGCGGCGACACCAGCACGCTGGAAGACTACTCCGTCCTGGCCAAGTTGCGTGAAACGGAAGAGTAGACATTTAGCCCTTGGTTGTCTTCAACCGGGGGCTCTTCGTTTGGGACGTCGAAAACAATACGCCCCCCTTGTTCACAGCGGGGGGGCAATTTATTTGTGATCCGCGGACGCCTCCGCCGCGTATGATCTTTATTGGTCCCGTTTCGCACCCCCGCCGGAGGCTTCCATGAACACGAATCTCACCGATATCACGCTGGTTGTCGATCGCAGCGGCTCCATGGAAGCGATTCGCGCGGATGCGGAAGGGGGCGTGAACACGTTCATCACCGAGCAGGCCGCGCAGCCCGGCGAGGCGCTGGTCACGCTGGTGCAGTTCGACACCCAATACGAGTTCGTCCATCAGGGCGTGCCGGCGAAACAGGTCCCGCGCTATCAGCTTGTCCCACGGGGGTCGACGGCCCTGCTCGATGCGATGGGTCGCGCGATCAATGAAACGGGCGAGCGGCTGGCGAAGATGCCCGAAGCCGACCGTCCCGCGTTGGTCGTGTTCGTCGTGATGACCGACGGGCAGGAAAACTCCAGCCAGGAGTTCACCAAGGCGCAGATCAAGACCATGATCGAGCACCAGCAGACGGTCTACAACTGGCAGTTCACGTTCCTCGGCGCGAACCAGGACTCGTTTGCGGAAGCCGGTTCCATGGGGATGGCCGCCGCGGGAGTGGCGAATTTCACGGCGGACAAGGTCGCGTACGCCCTCCGGGGGACCTCCGCCAAAGTCGCCCGGATGCGCAAGCAGACCACCAGCGGCGAAGTCGTCTCCAACGAGTTCACGGTCGAAGAACGCGATTCGATGGAGTGAGCTTCGCGGCGATTCCCTCACGACTTACAGGGTTGACAGAATCGCACTGGCGCAGCGCTCTGTGACGGATGGTCTTTCCGCGATCTACCGCTTTTCCGTAGAATGACGAACCGCTTGCTCGTCAGGCGATTCGGAACAGCGTGAGCATGGACTTCGCGACCAACGATCGAGGTGAACCGCCGCCGGTGTTCGCACCTAGCGAGCCCGCACGCGCCGGCGTCAGCCTGCCGCGGTCGCTGTGCGAATCCGCGGTCTGTCTGCTCCTCGCGGTCGTGCTCTTCCGCACGTTTGCTGCCGAAGGATACATGATCTCGACGGGGTCGATGGCTCCGCATCTGCTCGGTTATCACAAGCGAGTCTGCTGCCCAACGTGTCAGTATGAATTCCCGTTCGGCGTCGCCTATGACACCGACGAGGGGGCCATCGCCGCGGAGTCCGCGCCGACCCGCAGCCGCGCCGTCTGCCCGAACTGCGGCCAGGGGGCCATCGATCTGCGGGCGGTTCCGCGGAATCATGGCGATCAACTCCTCGTGTTCAAACCCGCCTACGGCTTGCGACCACCGCGACGATGGGAAGTCGTCGTCTTCCGGAACCCGTACTGTCCGACGGAAGCGTACGTGAAACGCGTGGTCGCCCTGCCCGGTGAAAAGGTGCAGATCATTGACGGCGACATCTACGCCGACGGCGTCCTCTGCCGCAAGGACTGGACCGAACAACGCGTGCTGCGGCTGCCGGTTCATGCGCATCAGTTTCGCGCCCGGGACACCGAACCGGCGTGGCAGCCGTTGAAAACCAGCGGCGAGAGTGCGGTCGCTTGGGAACCCGTGGGCGATGAATTCCTGCTCAACGCGGCGGACAACACCGGCGATGATGCCTGGGGCTGGGTCGAGTTCGCACACCGGGTCCGGCAGCGCGGTCAGCACGAGACCACGGTGAAGCTCAGCAGCTGGCCGGTCGATCTCGACACCTCGAAAATCCCCCCCGCGGGATTGAAGTTCGATGCGGTTCACCAGCAATTGAGTTGTATCGGAGTACTGCCCGATTCGGCTCGCGATCTCTTGCTGGCAGCGAACGCCGACGACGATTTCTACAAGGCGGTGCGAACGTTGAGCGAGCGCTCGCAGCTCGCGCCGGTTGATGATGATTACGGCTACAACCCGCGCGAAGGGGATTACGTTCCCGCACCGGTGCGCGATGTCATGCTGGCGCTCACGCTGCAGCATCAGGAGGGCGAAGGGGAGTTCGCCGTCGAGATGTCGGACGGGGCCGTGAACTTTACCTGCGTCTTCGATTACGGTCGGCAGGAGACACGGCTTTACGCCGGGGATGAATCCGATCCTGTCATTACCGGCGGTTGGCCCGGCGAGTTGCTGACCGGGTCACCGACGATTGAAATGTCGCTGTTTGATCAGCAGGTTCTGGTCGCGGTGAATGGCAAACCGCTGCTGGGACCGTGGACGTTCTCAACGCCGGCCGAGACCCCGGTGTCGCGCTATCCAGCTCGCTTCGGTGCCCGCGGGTTGCATGCCACGGTCAGCGAACTGCAACTCTACCGCGATGTGTATTACACGGCGACACGGGCCCGACATGGCGTGCAGAAGCCATATCAACTCGATGCCGACGAATTGTTCGTCCTCGGGGACAACAGCCCGGTGTCGCACGACAGCCGCCGCTGGCCCGATGGCGCGGTGAAAACGAGCCTGCTGGTAGGCAAACCGTTTGTGGTCCATCTGCCGTCAAAGCCGGGACGGTTGCGTGTCGGCAACTATGAAATGCAACTGCGGTTGCCCGACTTCTCGCGGATGCAATTTCTACGGTGACGCCGGGGCCGGGGCTTCCACGACCACGAGCTTGTGGTTCTCGACATCGTACTGATACTGCTTGCCGCCCGGGAGCACCGGCAACTGGATGTTGTTGGCCTTGATGATCGCAGTCATGAATTCTTCATGGGAATTCGGATACCGGCCTTCGGTGGCTTCGAACAGCCGCAACGCGCCTTCAATGTGCGACTTGGAAATCTGCTCCAGCATCGGACCGTATGCCGAAAGCGGTGCCGTCACCGGATCGGTCGCGTGGATCTTCGAATCACTGACCTTCGCACCGGCGTTGGGATCGAATTCGCCGATGTTCTGCGTCTTCTTGCCAATGATGCTATTCGGGTCTTTTTTCGTCTGCTCTTCCAGGGATTGCATGCATCCCACGGCGAAGACCAGCCCGCACAACCCGACAAGACCGCGATGAACATTCATGGCATTCTCCGCCGACGACCGATTTTCGACACGTACGCAGAGTGTATCCCGCGGCGGGATGGGTCTCTACAGTGACGCGGGTGGCGGGGGCGCACCGCGTCCTCGCAGAAGCCCCCGAAACAACGCGTTCGGTCCGGGGTCTTCCTGCGGTGCGCCCCCGCCACCCTTCCACGACTTTTCCCTTCGCAACGGCCGTTTCTGCCGACGGGGTTTTGGCGACCCCCGCAAAGAAGTTGAGCACGATCCCCGCGGGCGCGGAATTTGTCATGGAATGATCGTTCGACAGCCGTAATAATAGGCAGCCTCGGTTAGACAGGATGTCCGGCCCGTCCCGGCGTCGCCGTTCCATGATGCGAAGCGGCGAACTGCCTCGGAGCCTCACCCGTGCGTTGGTCCCCCCTGTCAACCCTCTCTCTCTTCCTCGCCGTCCTCAGTCGGCCCCTCTGCCCTTAATCTCTGGCGGAATACCAGTTCCGTCCCCTGCTCCCCGGCGATCGGGTCCCTCGTCCGTGACCGATCCGCCAGTCCTGCCCGAATTCGTTCGCTGCCCACCGGAAAGCTGTGTCCATGAAAATCCTTGAGGTCCGAGCCCTTCGCGGCCCCAACATCTGGCTCCGCCGCCCCGTGCTGGAAGCGTGGGTCGATCTGGGTCCGCTCAAGGACACCTCGTCGGAACTCATGCCCGGCTTCAACGACCGGCTGATGGCGTGGCTGCCCGGGATGATCGAACACCGCTGCAGCCCCGGTGAACGCGGCGGCTTTTTCATCCGTCTCCGCCGCGGGACGTATCTCGCGCACATTCTGGAGCACGTCACGCTCGAATTGCAGGATCGCGCCGGCACCCCCTGCGGTTTCGGCCGGGCTCGCGAGTCGGAAATCGAGGGCATCTACAAAGTTGCGATCGAGTATCAGGAAGAAGCCGTCGGCCGGGCGTGTCTCGATGCGGGCTATCGGCTGTGTCTCGCGGCGGTGTTTGACCAGCCGTTTGATGTTGCCGGCGAAGTCGCAAAACTGCGCGATCTCGTGGACCGCGTCTGTCTCGGTCCTTCGACGCAGGCGATTGTCGGGGCGGCGAAACAGCGGAATATTCCCTTCCGCCGCCTGAACGCGGGCAGCTTGGTCCAGTTGGGATACGGTGCGAAACAACGCCGGATCTGGACCGCGGAAACGGATCAGACCAGCGCGATCGCGGAATCCATCGCGCAGGACAAAGACCTGACGAAAGCCATGCTGCGGTCCGCGGGCGTGCCGGTTCCTTCCGGTCGCCTTGTGGACAGCCCCGAAGATGCCTGGGCGGCCGCACAACGTATTGGCGGGGCGATCGTCGTGAAACCCCTCGACGGCAATCACGGCCGCGGGGTCTTCATGGACCTCACCGATGAGCAGCAGATCAAAACCGCCTACGGGGAAGCGTTAAAAGAAGGTTCCGGCGTCATCGTTGAGGAATTCGCTCCCGGTCGGGAGCACCGCCTGCTGATCATCGGCGGGGAACTCGTCGCCGCCGCGCGGGGAGACGCCGTGACCGTCATCGGCGATGGCCGGCACACCGTCGCCGAGCTGATCGAGTTGCAGGTGAACTCCGACCCGCGCCGCGGAGAAACCGAGGACTGCCCGCTGAATCCGGTGCTGATCGATGCGGTTACGCTCGCAGAAATTCAGCGGCAGGGCCATGTCCCGAGTGACATCATTGCCGACGGCGTAAAGCTGCTGGTTCGCCGGAATGACAACCTGTCGGAAGACTGCACGGACCTCGTTCATCCTACTACGGCAGAGCACGCAATTCTCGCGGCGCAAGTCGTGGGTCTGGATATCGCGGGGCTCGATCTCGTCGTGGAAGACATCTCCAAGCCGCTGGAAGTGCAAGGCGGGCGGTTTGTGGAAGTGAACGCCGGGCCGGGATTGCTGCCGCACTTGAAGCCGGTGTTTGGCAAACCGCGTCCCGTAGGCGAGGCAATCATCGGCAGTCTGTTCCCGGAAGGCGAAACCGGCCGCATTCCGCTGGTGTGCGTGACCGGGACCAACGGGAAAACGACCACCACGCGGCTGGTCACGTCAATTCTCAAAGCCGCCGGCCGGCACGTCGGGATGACCTGCACCGACGGAATTTTCGTCGACGGTCGCACGATTGAACTTGCCGACTGTGCCGGGCCGCGCAGTGCGAAGAACGTGCTGCTCAATCCGCTGGTCGATGCCGCGGTGTTTGAATGTGCCCGCGGCGGGATCCTGCGGGAAGGCCTCGGATTCGATAAATGTGACGTGGCGATCGTCACCAATCTCGGATCGGCCGATCACCTCGGTCAGTACGATCTGCACACGCCCGAACAGATGTACAAAGTGAAGCGTTGCGGCGTCGACGTGGTTCTGCCCACCGGGACCGCCGTCTTGAATGCGGCCGATCCATTAGTGGTAGAAATGGCGACGCTGTCTGCGGGCAGCGTGACGTTCTTTTCGATCAATCCGGAACATCCGGTTGTTGTGGAGCATCGTAAAAACGGCAAGCGCGCCGTCATTTTTACAAATGGTGCGATCACTTTGTGTGAGGGTCAGGACGAGCGTCCGCTCCTTTCTGTCGAGGAAATCCCCTGTACTCACCGGGGCCGAGTGCCATTTCAGATCGAAAATGTGCTCGCGGCCGTCGCTGCGGCATGGCATTTGAATATCCCTTCCGCCGTGATCTGTCAGGGGCTGCAAGCCTTCCAGGGAAATCTGGTGGACAACCCCTGCCGGTTCAGCGTGATGGAAGGGGGCGGCAAGACGCTCGTGATTATGGATGGACGCAACGAGTTAGCCCTCAACACTTTGCTGACAGCGATCGACAAGTTCCCCCACACGAAACGCTCGGTGGTGTACTCCGCCGAGGGGGATCGCCGCGCCGAAGACATCCGGGTACAGGGAGCGCAGTTAGGAACCGGATTTGATCGCGTCTATCTGTGTGATCTGGATGGCGGCCAGGACCGGCCGGCGGGAGAGGTCGTGGATCTGCTCCGTCAGGGTCTCGAAGGAGCGACCCGCACTCAGGAGATTCGAGAGATCACAGACTGGAGTGCCGCGGTAGAAACCGCCTGGCGGCAACTGGGCCGCGGCGAATTGCTGGTGGTGCAATCGGCCACCATCCCGCGGACGGTTCGCAAGATTTATTCTCTGCTGGGACTGGAACCGGCAGACGGTTTATCGCCGCCATCGGAGGGCGGCGCTTGGGCGGCCTCCGTCGCCTGATGCGTGGTCGGGATGACCAAACCGATTCCGGTGTCACCACTGTGAATCGCTGACCCCGAAATGAAAGACACTCGCCCGCCAGGACAGCGGGAAAGAACCAATAAGGCCCTCCGAACACCATCGCCACCGTTGAGACAGACGCTTCGCAGATGCCAAGTGCTCCGGGATATCGATCCCCGGCCTGAGCAGTGCGGCTGGGACCAGGCCGCATCGTCCGACTCAACCTGTGACGACGACTGAGCAGACGAAGGAAACGACATGGAAATCCGTAACACACGCGTGTTGCGTGGCCCGAACACCTGGACGCAGGCGACGGTCCTCGAAGTCTGGATCGACCTGAGCCCGATGACCTCGTGGACCTTCACCGAAGTCGATGTCTTCCGCGGCGCGCTCGTCCAGAAGCTGCCACGCCTGATGGAACCGCTCCCCTGCAACGCTCAGGGTGAAGGAGATTCGGGTCTGGTCCTGTTGCCCCGCGCTTCGGGTCTGGCTGTCGCCGAACTGATCGCCCGGTGCATCGCCGTGATTCAGGTGGCCGCCGGGTCAGAAATCCACTTCGTGCGGGTTTCGGAAAGCCATCAGGCCGGGATGTTCAAACTCGCGGTTCAGTACCGTGAAGAACGCGTCGGCAAAAAGGCCCTCGAAATCGCGATGGCCTTTGTCACCGCGGTCCGCGGCAATCAGCCCTATGATCTCGCCGCGCAGATTGTCGAGCTGCGGGATCTGGATCAGGAAATCCGCCTCGGACCGAGCACGAACTCCATCGTTCGCGCCGCGGTGAAGCGCGGAATTCCGTTCCGCCGCCTGAACGAAGAAAGCCTTGTGCAGGTGGGTTACGGGGCGAAGCAGCACCGTATTCTCGCCGCTGCGACCGATCGCACGTCCGCGGTTGCCGAGGCCATCGTGCAGGACAAGGATCTCACGAAACAGTTGCTGCAGGCGATCGGCGTCCCCGTTCCGCGCGGTCGGGCGGTGAAGAACGGCGAAGACGCCTGGGCCGCCGCGCTGGAAATCGGCGTGCCGGTTGTGGTGAAGCCGAAAGACGGCAACCAGGGCCGTGGTGTCGCGGTGAACCTGCACACCAAGGAACAGGTTCTCGCGGGTTACTCTGCCGCGGTCGCGCGATCCGACGAAGTCATCGTCGAGAAGTACGCCTTCGGGGCCGATTACCGTCTGCTCGTCATTAACAACAAGCTGGTCGCCGCGGCCCGGCGGGAACCGCCGCAGGTTATCGGTGATGGCCGCCGGACCATTTCGGAACTTGTCGACGAAGTGAACAAGGATCCGCGCCGCGGGGAACACCATGCGACGTGCCTGAGCAAGATTCCGCTCGATGCGATCGCCATCGGCGTGTTGTCGGAACAGGGACTGACTTCGTCATCCGTCCCCGCGGCGGGACAGGTCGTGCTGCTGCGACGCAACGCGAATCTCAGCACCGGCGGTTCCGCGACGGACGTGACCGATCTCGTCCACCCGGAAGTCTCGGGCCGCGTGATCGATGGCGTCCGCATGGTGGGACTCGACATCGCCGGTGTCGACGTCATCGCGCAGGACATCAGCCGCCCGCTCGAACAACAAGGTGGCGTGATCATCGAGATCAACGCCGCTCCGGGACTGCGGATGCACCTCGAGCCGTCGTTCGGTCAAGGCCGTCCGGTGGGCGAAGCGATCGTCAACATGATGTTCCCCAACAACGACAGCGGCCGCATTCCGATCGTTGCCGTCAGCGGGGTCAACGGCAAGACGACCACCACCCGGTTGTCGGCCCACATCATGAAAACCTGGGGCAAACGCACCGGTCTCACCAGCACCGATGGCATCTACATTGATGACCGTCACATCGATGACGGCGATTGCAGCGGTCCGCAAAGCGCGCGGATGGTCCTCGCCAATCCCGCAGTGGAAGCCGCCGCGTTCGAAACCGCACGGGGCGGAATTCTCCGCGAAGGTCTCGGCTTCGACATGTGCGACGCCGCGATCATGACGAACATCGGCGACGGCGATCACCTGGGCCTGATGGGGATCGATACCATCGAACAGCTCGCGCGGGTGAAGCGAGTGATTGTCGAGAACGTCGCCCCGACCGGCTATGCGGTTTTGAATGCCGCTGATCCGCATGTGGTGGCGATGGCCGATTACTGCCCCGGTCGCGTGTTGTTCTTCGCCCGTTCCGCGGATCAACCCGTATTGGCCGCACACCGGGCCAAGGGCGGCAAAGTCTGCTTCGTGCGGGACAACGCCATCATCGCCGCGGAAGGAACATGGGAAGCGAAGATCGCCGACCTCGCCAGCGTCCCGATGACGATGGGCGGAGCGATTGGCTTCCAGGTGGAAAACGCGATGGCCGCCGCGGCCGCCGCGTGGACGCTCGGCGTGCCGTTCCAGACGATCCGCCATGCGTTGGAAACGTTCGCCGCGTCGCCGTCGAAAGCGCCGGGCCGCTTCAATGTGATCCAATTCCGTGAAGCGACAATCGTCCTCGACTACGGCCATAACACGTCGGCGTTGAAGGCGTTGATTGACGGCCTGAACAACTTCCCGTGCGAGCGCCGCGTGATCCTGTACACAGCGACTGGGGACCGTCGCGATCAGGATATCATCGCGCAGGGCGAACTCGTCGCTGAGGCGTTTGATGTCTGGGTCCTGTTCCAGGACGTCAGCGCCCGCGGCCGCAAACCGGGGGAAGTCCCAGCCCTGCTGCGGAAAGGCGTCAAACCCACCAGCCGGGTGAAAGAGTGCATCGAGATCAACGGCAACGAACGGCACGCGATTGAATCGACGCTCGACCTGATGCAGCCCGGCGACCTCGTGCTGGTGCAGGTCGACCAGGTGCACGCAGCGATGGAATGGATCGAACAATATCTGAACCGGCTGGCACTCGAAGCCCCGACGACCGTACCCGCTAAGGGCTGATCGACAACTTGGATGGACAGCACCGAAGCCCAGGGAAGCCATTCCCTGGGCTTTTTTTGTCGTGCCGCGCTGGTACGATGGAATCATGAGCACGATCGACTACTCCGCGTGGCGGTTTCATCACGATGACTGGGGCCGCCTTGTGGTCACCCAGCCCGATGGCACCGTGCACACCGATGTCGAACCGGTGCGCTGCTTTCCCTGGACCGCTCCGCATGAGGCGATCGCGCTCGTGGGAGCCGATGGTCACGAGATCGCCAACATCCCGGCACTGGCGGTGTTGTCCGCCGAGGCCGGGGCGATCCTCGAGCGCGACTTGTCCCACCGCGAATTTGTGCCGAAGATTTCACGCATCACCAGGTCTTCCGGACCGTGGCCTCCGTGTACTTGGGATGTCATCACCGACCGCGGCGAGACGGTGGTGAAGATCGACAGCGAAGACGATGTCCGCAAGATCGGCAAGCACGGCGCACTGATTGCCGACAGCGACGGCGTGCGCTATCTGATCGCCGATACGACACAGCTGGATGCCACCAGCCTGCGGCACCTGCGGCGGCTCGTGTAGACCGTCTTCGCCGGGAGTGTTCCTGAGCGATGAACGGCTCGACCCCGACTGTCGAATTCGACTATCGCCCTCCGCGTCTTCAACTGGTGGGCCTGACAACACTGGCGCTGTGCGGTGCTGTCGGGATGATCTACATGGCCTGCACCAATGACGCGCCGGTGAACGTGAAAGGCTGGCGGCTGACTCCGGAAATGGGCCGTGTGTTCTACGGCGTGATCGCCGCGGTCACCTCGTGCGGTGCGACCATGCTCGTGGTGATGGTCTATATCGCCTTCGCCTGGGATCGCCGCGTGGTGATCACTCCCTCCACGCTGATCTTGCCGCAGCCATCACGAACGGGGCTTTCGCGGGACGAAATCGAGATCGCGCTGTCGACGATCCATGCGCTGGAACTCGTCCCCTTCATCGGCCGCACGCAACTGCTGCGCATTCACTACGCCGACACGACGATTCACATCCCCGGCAACATGTTCGCCAGCAAACGCGTGTTCAACGAACTCTGCCAGACCTTGCAGGACGCCGTCGACCGAGTTCGGACTGCCGATCAGGTCTGAGCCGCTTATGGCGTCAGGTCAAGCACCAGTTCATTGTTTCCTTCGGCCGGAACATCAATGATCAGGTCCGTCGTGTTGGGGTCGGTGTACTTCTTGGAGAAGGTCGATGTCACCGCAAACTTCATCGCATCGGCTCCCGCCGGGGGAATCGCGGCTCCCGGCTTGTTGCCGTCCTCAATGACGGTGACTTTGTTCTTCCCGATTACGGCTCCAAGCTGGCCGTTGGTCTTCACCGCAAACTTGCCGTCTTTGTCGGTGCGGCCCACCGCCGGGGGTCCCTTCTCGGGATAAAACGTCACCGTGGCGTCGGCGATCGGCTGGGATTTGAACCGGGCCACCCCCGACGCGGCGGCGAGCTTGACGCGGTCTTTTCCCCCGCCACCGCCGCAACCCAGGATCGTGGTCAGGGTCAGAACAGACACCAGCAATGGAAGACTACGCATCGCGCTCGGATCCCAGTTGAAGAAGACACGGACGGTCAGTGTCGAGCCGACCGTCCGTCGTTTTATCACGCGCAGATTCACTCGATCGTCGACCGATTAGAACTCGCCGACCGCTTCGTTGCCATTGATGGTGGCGAGATTCCGGTACATCTGCAGGTCGATGTTTTCGGACAGGAATTTGACGGTGCCGTCACCCATCAGGAAGTGTCCCCCGCCGGTGTGCATGCTGCCGAACGAATAATTGTTGGGCCAGTCGCCGGCAGTGATCGCGGTATTCTTGACGTAATAATTCAGCGGCACGCCACAGGTCGCCGTGGAACCGTTGAACCACCACCATTGCGTATGGGTGCAGCGCCCGGCGGCCGCTTCACCGACCATCAGGACGTTGCTGGTTCCGTCGGTCAGATCACGAATCCGGGTGATGTTCGTGGACGAATTCGCTGCGGTGCGGCAGTTCCAGCCGTTGCCCGCGTCGAGACCATTGTTGCTTCCCTGATTGCGTCCCGTCGGATGAGTGTAGGGGAACGTACCCCAGGCCCAGTTGCCGCCGGCGACCGCCTTGTAGTTCGTGACGCCCATCGCACCGATGTTCTCGATGTTCGCGCGGTTGATCAGCTTCCCGCCGCCGTTGGTCGAATCCGAAGCGCAGAGGAAGGCCGGCAGGGACATGATCGCAATCGGTGTATTGACCGTGTAATCGGTCGTCGGCAGCGGATTGGCAGCGGTCAGGGCCAGCGGGACGCTGAAATTCACCTGATTGAAGAGCGGTGCCTGATCGATGTACGGCAGAATGGCCACGAGCCACGAACGGCTCTTGCTCGTGGAGTTGTA
>DASRYX010000496.1:0-3249 GCA_035686985.1 Planctomycetaceae bacterium
ATTGAACCCCGCCTTAATCCGCACTATCGTTACATTCCCTCCGACCCGCCTATTTTGATCGTACGATCCCGCTCATCTCCGAAGGTGGCGGATCTTTCGCAAAAGTTCATTCGTTCCTGAGGCCGGGCCAAACCGAATTCCTAAAAGTAGTAGAGTTCCTTAGAGGCGGCATCGGTCGCCGCAGTCACTGCAGGGTTCCTTCAGAAACTGACTGGCTGATGATCACGAAACGTTGACATGTTTGATCGTGGACGTGTGTTCGCTGACCTGGTTCGCGCCGCTCGCCGGTCGCTGAGTCGGCTGCGCATTGCGCAGATTCCGCTCGTTCTCGGTGCGCTCTTCGGTCTGCCTCTGATCCTCGTCCTGTTGAGCATGGCGCAACATCACTGGGTGAACGCCACGGATGATTTCCGCGCGGCACAACGGATGCGACAGACCGCGGACATGATGCGGCTACTGCATCTCCTCGCCGCCCGTTCGGATCTGGGACTGGAACCGTGTCCGCTGGCGTTGCAGGACCACGACGCGATCCTGGTTCCGCTTGATGCCGAAGTGAATGCGACCCTGATTCGACTCGCGGAAACGCCACGGCGCCCGGCAACGCCTCACGCCAGTCCACCCGTCTTTGACCCCCAGCCGATTGCGGAATCGTTGCGGACGCTTCCGACCCGGCGGACCGATGTCGCTGCACGCGAATGGCGCGACCAGCACCGGCACACGCTCGAGCGGGTGGCTCAATCGATTGCGACACTCACCGAAGAGCGCCGACGGCATTCCCACCCTTCGACGGCTACGTCATCGCTGACGGAGTTTCTCCTGACGCGGATGCCCCAGGTGGTGATCCACGTGGATGTCGCGCTCGACACGAGTCACGCCCCGGCTGCGGGATCAAATGCCGAAGGGCAGCGCTGGGTGTTCCTCTCGGCTTTGGAACGGGCCCGCATGTGCTGCGAGGGCGTCGATCTCGCCCGCCGACGCGCCGAGTCGATCCTGCCTCCGTTCGCGGTCGAAGCGGCTCAAACCGAGTCCGCGGAAGTTCCTCTGGAAACGCTGCGCGAGCGCTTCACACAGCTGCAGAACGACGCGCTTCTCGAACAGAACTGGCCGCCCGAGGACACGGAAAAATTCTGGCGCGACCTGTCGCAATTGCGGCGCGATCTGGAACGCTACACCCAGGATTCGGTCACGTTTGTCGAAAGCGTGCTGCATCGTCATGCGTTGAACGCCCGCTGGACGGCGATCGCGATGGGCTTCACCACCGTCATGACGATGGGAACGATCATCGGCGTCATTCTCGCCTGGCGCTGGCGACTGCTGAAATCGCTCCACGCGATTCAGAACATTGCGAAAACGTCCCCCGCCGAACCGGCCGGCTCGTTAAATGAATTTGATTCTCTCAACGAAGATCTCGTTCCCATTCTCCGGGACCGTCAGCGGATGGCGTCGCTGCTGCAGACCAGTGCCAGCCGCGCTCAGGAATCAGCGGCGCGGGCGGTGCTGGCCGAACGCAATGCCCGTCAGCTCGAAGAACAGATCGAGCTGATGACCGCGACGTCGCACGACGGGCTCTGGGACTGGGATGTACGCTCCGATTACGTGCTCTACTCACCACAGGTGTGGAAGATGCTCGGATATCGGCCGGAAAACATGCCGCAGATGTCGTTCGCCGCGTTCGCCGATCAGATTCATCCAGATGACCGGGAGCTTGTTCAAAAGGCGCGCGTGGATCACCTCGATCGCCGTCTGCCGTATGCCTGCGAATTCCGTCTGCAGGCGGTGAATGGCGACTACCGGTGGTTCCATGAGCGCGGTCATGCGAAATGGGACAGCAACGGCCGCCCCGTTCGGATGGTGGGAACGCTGCGCGACATCACCGAGCGTCGGCGCCTGATCGCCGAACAGGAACGGTTCATCGCTGATCTGCAGAACTCGCGCGATGAAGTCGCCGCGCAAGCCACGCAACTTCGTCAGCAAACCGAGGAATTGTGGATTTCGCGCGAGCGGGCCGAAGTCGCTGCCCGGTCCAAGACCGAGTTCCTCGCGAACATGAGCCACGAATTGCGGACTCCGCTCACGGCGATTTTGGGCTACACCGATCTCCTGTGCAACGACACCGATTCCTCACGAGGCGCACCGCCGCGTGAGGAAATGCTCGACTCAATTCGTTCCAACGGAACGCATCTGCTGGAACTGATCGACGACATCCTCGATCTCTCGAAGATCGAAGCCGGTCACATGACGATCGCCTTCGTCCCCTGTAAGTCCGGAGACATTCTCGAACAGGCCCGACGGTGGCTGGAGCTGCGAGCCCGCGAGAAGGGCCTCGAGTTCGATGTTCGCAGCCACGGATTGTTACCGGCGGTGTTCCTCAGCGATCCGAAGCGTCTGCGGCAGATCCTCGTCAACCTGCTGGGGAACGCGATCAAGTTCACCGAGCGGGGCCGCATCGTGCTTGAGATGTACGCCGGTGGGGAATCGGATGACACGATTCACTTCACGGTGACCGATACGGGCATCGGTATGACGCCCGAACAGATTGCGAAGCTCTACCGGCCGTTCGATCAGGCGGACAGTACCTCATCACGCAAATTCGGTGGCACGGGACTCGGGCTGTCGATTTCCCAGCGTCTGGCCGGCCTGCTTGGCGGCGAAATCACGGTGGTGAGCGAACCGGGTCGCGGATCAGCGTTCACGTTGAGCCTGCGGGTCACCGTGCCGTCAGGAGTCGAATGGTGCGATGTCTCTGCGGGGGACTGCTGCGAACTCGACCTGCCGCAACTTCGAGGTAACCTGACCGGCCTGCGGATTCTGGTCGTTGATGACGTCGAATGTAATCGCCGCCACATCGGATTCGTGATCAGCCAAGCCGGTGCGCGGGTCGCTTTCGCCGAAGAGGGTGAGGCGGCGGTGCTCGCCGTGAAGACGGCGCGCGATCAGAACGAGCCCTTCGATCTGGTCCTGATGGACACGCAGATGCCGGCGATGGATGGATTTGACGCCACGCGTCAGATCCGTGCCGAGGGCTTCCGTCAGCCGGTAATCGCCATGACAACGCAAGCCACCGCTGACGATCGGCAGCTCTGTTTCGATGCCGGCTTCGATGAATGCCTGGCGAAACCGATCGACCGCGTGCAACTGCTGGAAGTCTGCGCCCGTTGCTGCGGTGTCGACGAAGCCACACCCGCGTGACGTCTTCTTCTTGTAGGGTCCGCTGAGCGGACCATGTTGCATCTCAGATGCGGTCCGCAC
>DASRYX010000497.1:0-1662 GCA_035686985.1 Planctomycetaceae bacterium
CATCTGCGGACTATTCAGCACGAACAGTTGCTGTAGCGGCGTGGTGGTCGGCGCGCGATTCGGGCAATGTCCGGAGGCTTCCGGGAAATCGTAAAGCCGCAGCATCGTGTTAAGCTCTTCACGCACCACCCGGCCATATAAAGTGCGGCGGGCGAACACGGGCTGATCAAGCGGTTCCGCGGGTCCATAGAGGCGGCGATCGAGTTTTCGGGTGAGGGCCAGCAGATTGTCACGCCACTGCTCAATTTCCAGCCGGCGCCGCGGCATCCGGCTAAGCATCTGTGCGGTCGGGTCGAGTTCGCGCGATTGCGCCGTCCCGTAACTATCCTGCTGGAAGGTGGCGGACAGCACCATTTCACGAATGAGCTTCTTCATCGACCAGCCGTCTTCGACGAACCGGGCCGCGAGGTAATCGAGTAACTCGGGATGCGTTGGACGCTCTCCCTGACGACCGAAGTCGCTCGGTGTCGTCACCAGTCCTTGTCCGAAGACTTGCGCCCAGAGGCGGTTCACCATCACGCGGGCCGTAAGCGGTTTTGCTTCGTGAACCAGGGCCTCAGCGAGGTCAACGCGGCCGCTGCCGTGATTCATCAGTCGCGGTGGTCCGGCGGACAGCACCGCCAGAAAACGGCGCGGCACCAACTCGCCGGGATCGCTGAGATTGCCACGGCGATAGACCGGCAGATCACGCACTTTGCCGGGATGAAATTCGAGTTTGGTTTGCTCTTCACCCAGCGGTAACACATCCAGCACCGAATCTTCAACGACGTGCGCCCACGGTTCCTGGTAGCGCGGCGTCCCCGATCGTGTGGTTTCAATCTTGCCCCGCAGGACCGCACCCACTGCCGATGTTTCCACGGGAAGCTTGCTTAGTTCGGCTTCCCACGCGGTGATCTGTCGCCGCGCGTCCTGCACGATCTTCGCGGCCGCCGGTTCCAGCAGCGGCCGTTCGGACAATTGCGAGCTGGCGATCACCCCGGCAAGCGCGTGGTAATCCTGCACAGTGACGGGGTCAAACTTGTGATGATGGCAACGGGCACACGCCACGGAGAGCCCGAGAAATGTCCGGCTCACGGTGTCGATCCGTTCGTCCCATTCATCGGCGACGATGTTCGAGATCACTTCCGGCGACAACCGCAGTTCCTTCCAGAACGTCGGGCTCAGTCCCAACAAACCCAGCGCTGCGAGCTCCGTGGGGGGAAGCTGTTCGAGATGATCCGCTGCCAGCTGCCGCCGAACGAAATCGTCGTACGGCAGGTCCTCATTGAACGCACGGATGATCCAGTCGCGATAGAGCCAGGCGCGTTCCGCGCTGCTGAGATAGTTCGGCGTTTCATCGACATACCGTACAAGGTCGAGCCACATGCGCGACCAGCGTTCGCCGAACTCTGGCGAAGCCAAGAGGGCGTCGACCATCCGCGCATACTGATCTTCAGAGAGATTGTCGTCCGCGAGCACCTCATCGTCGCGCGGCGGCAATCCGGTCAATGCAAAATGAACCCGTCGTTGCAGTACAGGTCCGGCAGCTCGCGGCGCGGGTTGCAGGCTGAGACGGTCGAGGCCCTGCTGAATGAAAGTATCAATCGGTCCGTTGGCCCAAACGAGCGACTCCGGCTTCACGACGGCGGCTTGCACGGCGGGCAACGGACGGAAGGACCAGAA
>DASRYX010000498.1:0-5104 GCA_035686985.1 Planctomycetaceae bacterium
AAAGGTGATTGGATAAAAAATCCCCGCGGTGGTCACGGGGATTCTTCGCGGATCCGAGGGTCCGATTCAACTGTGTAAAGAGAAAAAGATCGGCCTCAAGGAAAATCTCGAGAGGCTGCATCTGTCACGCTGGTAATAAACCGGACGAAGACGGTGCCGTTGGACCTCGGCATCTGTGCTGCAAATTGCAACACAGTGAAGATTGCGATTCGGGACGATCATGTCCCCTTGTCGAGCTTCGAGACTTCGAGGATGGTTGTTCGTCCGGCGTGGGCTTTGTCCAAGGAATCCTCGACGAGGGTCTTCATGCCAAACAGACGTGCCTGACGGCGAAGATTCTGCGCCGGCTCGCTTTTGAAGGTCATCTCCCGCAGAGTGGAGTTCATGATCATCAGTTCAAAGACGGCACAGCGGCCGCGATAACCGGTGTGCTGGCAATTCGCGCAGCCCTTTCCTCTCGCCCATTTTCCTGTCGCGAGCTGATCCGGCGTGATGCCGAATTGATCGATTTCGCTTTGTTCGGGCGTATAGTCTGTCTTGCATTTTGGACACACCACCCGGACCAATCGTTGGGCCATAATCGCCATCACGGACGAGGCGACGAGGAACGGCTCAACCCCCATGTCGATCAATCTTGTCACAGAACTGGGCGCATCGTTCGTATGAAGCGTGCTGAAAACCAAGTGTCCTGTCAGAGAAGCTTGGATTGCCATCTCAGCGGTCTCGGCGTCACGAATTTCTCCTACGAGAATCACGTTCGGTGCCTGTCGCAACATGGCCCGGATGATTCGCTGAAAGTTGAGTCCGATGTCTGCTTTGACTTCCACCTGATTGATGCCCGGGAGGTAATACTCGACCGGGTCTTCGGCGGTAATGATCTTCCGATCAGGCCGATTGATCTCCCCGAGAGCGGAGTACAGCGTCGTGGTTTTTCCCGATCCGGTCGGACCGGTCACCAGAAAAATGCCGTTGGGACGCCGGATCAGCGTCTGGAACTTGCGGTAGTTCTCCTCGCCGAAGCCAAGATTCCGGATCCCGACCTTAATATTGTCGCGGTCGAGAATTCGCATGACCACCGCCTGACCGTGATTGGTCGGGAGGATACTGACTCGCAGGTCAAAATCACGGCCCGTGATGCGTGTCTTGATCCGCCCGTCTTGCGGACGACGCTTTTCCGTAATGTCCATTCGGCCCATGATCTTGATACGTGAGATCAAGGCACTGAGCAAACGTTTCGGTGGACTGTCACGTTCCACGAGGACCCCATCGATCCGGTAGCGCACGCGGATCTTGTCCTCGAAGGGTTCAATGTGAATGTCGCTGGCCCGCATCGTGACCGCTTCATTCATGATCAGATTGACCAGTTTGACGATCGGAGCCGAATCGTCCGCATCTTCGAGTTTCCCGCCACCCGCGGCGTCCGTGACGGTGAAATCGATTGCGGTTTCGGTGAACTCCTGCAGCATCGAGTCGACCGACTCGGTCTGGGAGTCCCCGTAGTGTCGATTGATCGCGGCCTGAATTGCTTCCTTCGAAGCGACTGCGACTTTCACCTCCCGGTTGAGCACGAATCGTAGTTTATCGAGGACTTCATAATCCATGGCGTTGCTGACCGCGACCTTGATCGTGTCGTCTTCAACATCCAGCGGAATGACGTAGTTTTCCCGGGCGACCGACTCGGGCACGAGTTCAATCACCGTCCGCGGGATTTCCAGCCCTTCGAGACTGACAAATTCGTAGCCATATTGCGATGCCTGCATTGAGGACAGGGCGTCAGCCGAAACGTAGTCGAGCCGGGCGAGCGCATCTTCGACGCTGACGCCGAGGCTCGCCGCCATGTCCCGGGCTTCTTCGAGCTGATCTTCGCTGATGACGCCGTCACGGATGAGTTTTTGCAGGTAATCTTCGGCCATCGGAACAGCATCCTTCGGAGAAACCCGTCACCGGCACAGCGCCAGGAATCGGCTGTGGTAACGGTTTCATATCGTGCAGGGAGTTTTCACAGACAGGTCGCCGTGATTTGGCCCGGACGCCAAAACCTCGCGCGCCCTTCTATCAAAGCGAACCCATGCGGGCTTGTCGACAGATCTTCCCGAAGAATCTAAGTATTTGATGTCACGACGATTACCCGCCGCGGACCAAATGGAATCCGGCAGCGGAAGTCGCGGCCATTCTCGGCAAGACATCGATCGGCGAGACGGCGATCGCCGGAATTCCGTTGAAGTTGGCTTTTCGGACCGCCGGGCGAACTTTATACTGCGGTCGGTTGTCCGATGGGCGGGAGATTCCGCCGGTGATGACTATCCCCGGTTTCGGGGCGGTAGCTCAGTTGGGAGAGCGCTGCGTTCGCAATGCAGAGGTCGAGGGTTCAACTCCCTTCCGCTCCACTGGAAAACGCCTTGTTCGTAGATGACGAACAAGGCGTTTTTCTTTTCATGTAGAACCTTATTGACTGCGGCTGAGACCGATGACGGCCCAGGCGCTGCCGGCGCCAATGATGGGAATGAGGTTCTTCGCGCCATCGCCACCGGGCTTGGTGGGGCGCGACGCCATGAGCCACGAACCGTTTTCCTGCTGATTCGTCACGAGGAATGTGCGGCCGCGCTGAAGGGCGGGGTCGGTCTTTGGAACGCCGGCGTCACGCAGGGCCATCAGCGTTTGGCCGGTGGCCCAGGCGTCACTCGGATGGGCCGCAGTCTGGCTCCAGCCCCCATCCGCGTTCTGGCGCTCCGTCACTTTACTGATGAGCAGGCGACGCTCCTCCGCCGGGCGTTCCAGGCGGCTGATCACGGACAGCTTCAGCACAGTCGACTGCAGTTCCTCATCGGGCGGCGTGTTGTCGAGCCACTTCGTCGCCTGAGTGAGACTCGTTTGTGACGCAGGATCGGTCTTTGCGTCGCCGATCAGCAGCAAGGTCGCCATCGCAGTGGCGCTGAAGTCGGACGGACCAAACATCGGCGGGCGCGTCTCCGGCCACGCTGACCACGCGCCCGTTTCTGCCTGATCGGACCGGACCGTCGCGATCAGTTTCGACAGGCCGGCTTCCACGCCCGCCTGCGGATCAGAGATCGTCGCCAGCGTCAGGCCGAACCACAGCCCCTTCGTGTTCAACGCTTTCGGAGCCGATTCCGGTCGGGGCAGACTGCTGCGACCGTCACCGGCTTCGAGCATCCAGTTCGTTAACTCGCTGCGTAACGGTTCATCGACGGTGTGTCCCGCGCGGCGAGCATCGTTCATCGCCCAGACAACCATCCCCGCATGATGACACGAGACACACTTGTGGTCGGCTTTCCATTTCACGGCGTCCTGCGACAGAAACGCGAGTCCGCGATCAATCGCCTGCTGCACGGCGGCGTCGGTGGCTTCCTCGGCCGCGTGAACCGCCGCGGGCGTGACCAGCACGAGCATCAGCAGGCAGCGATTCATGACGCATCTCCTTCAGCCATTCTCATGACTTGGATGGACTCGCGAGTTCGTTCAAGCGCCTTGTCAGGAACCGGCGTTCGGGTTCCTGCTGCACCAGCGCGAGGGCTTGTTCATACGCCGTTTTCGCCGCGGCGTGATTGCCGTGCCGACGCAGCAGATCGGCTCGTGCGGCGTGCAGCAGATGATAATCTGCCAACGGCCCGCGCTGCGAAAGTTCATCGAGAATCTGCAGCCCCGCGGTCGGACCATCACGCATCGCCACGGCGACCGCCCGATTCAATTCCACAACAGGCGACCGCTGCACGGTGAGGAGCGCGTCATATAGCCCGACCATCTGCTGCCAGTCGGTTTCTGCGGGGACTTTCGCCCGGGCATGAACCGCGGCAATCGCGGCTTGAATGCCGTACGATCCGAACCGCCGTGAGGCCAGCGCGCGTTCGACGAGCGCCAAGCCTTCGGCGATCGCTTCGCTGTCCCACAGGGACCGGTCCTGTTCTTCGAGCAGCACGATATCGCCCTCCGCCGTGGTGCGAGCCATGCGGCGGGACTCCTGCAACAGCATGAGGGCCAGCAATCCGATCACTTCCGGATCAGGCAACAACTCCACCAGCAAACGGCCGAGGCGAATGGCTTCGGCGGACAAGTCCGCGCGGGTGACCGAATCGCCAAACGAAGCTGAGTAACCCTCATTGAAGACGAGATAAACCACCGACAAAACCGACTGCATCCGCTCGGGGAGATCGGCCGCTGAGGGGATCACATACGGGATCCCCGCATCACGGATTTTGGCTTTGCCGCGGACGATGCGCTGGGCCATCGTTGTCGGCGCGACGAGGAACGCACGGGCGACCTCTTCCGTCGTCAGGCCGCACACTTCACGCAGCGTGAGCGCGATCTGCACCTGCGGATCAATCGCCGGGTGACAGCACGTAAAGATGAGCCTGAGACGATCATCTTCGATGTTCTCATCGGAGCGGGCCGCATTGGCGGCGGAAACGTCGTCCTGCCGCCGGACCAGTTCGGACTGCAGTTCCGTGAGTCGTCCGCGCCGGCGGATGGCGTCGATCGCTTTGAAGCGTCCGGTGGAAACGAGCCAGGCGCGCGGTTGTTCGGGAACACCTTCGCGCGGCCAGATTTCCGCGGCGGCGACGAACGCTTCGTGCAGCGCTTCTTCAGCGAGATCGAAGTCGTGCAGTAACCGGATGAGCGTTGCGAGCACGCGGCGAGATTCCCGCCGGTAAACGTCATCAATCACCGCCGCCGTGACCACGCTTACGGTCTCCGCTGTCGAACACCATCGCTGGAAAGGCTGGGTTGCCGCCAATCCATCGGCAATGAAGCGTCCAAGTCGGAAGTGGATTTTAGTTCACGTGGCTTAGGTTAGCAAATGAATTGAAGGCGGTATGCCGGATCTTACCGACCGCGCAGCAAAAAAGCCTCCGCCTGTGCCGGTGAGCGCTGAGGTTCTGAACCCTTAAGAGTTCAGGGGGACACCGACAGCCCGGGTTGTGTGAGCCGAAGCCGGGCCGAAACCCAGCGAGGGATATACACGCAGCCGAACCGTGACAGCATCCTCTGAGGAATTTGTAGGGTCAACGCACAAGGCTCTTATCGAACACTGCAGAGGCTTTCAGAATCCGAGGATTCCAATTCTCACGCTACCGTCCGCTGTTCGTGA
>DASRYX010000499.1:0-11588 GCA_035686985.1 Planctomycetaceae bacterium
ACCAAGTTCGAAGAGAATCTACTGGCGATCGCTAAAGAGCGCGCGGTGATCGTCGATACGGCCGAAGAACTCGACGGCCTGTCCGCTCCTGAAATCACCGCAGCGGCGGCCGCAGCCAAGGCGCGCGGGCAGGACGGAAAATATCTGCTGGAAATCTCAAACACCACGCGTGTGCCCGTGCTGGCTTCGTTGAACAATCGCAAGCTTCGCCAGCGCGTGTGGGAAGCGTCGGCCTATCGCGGGCTGGGACGCGACGGCGGGATTGATAATCGCGGACTCGTGCTCGAGATTGCTCAGCTGCGAGCCGAGCGCGCCAAGCTGCTCGGGTACGAGCATCACGCCGCGTATAAGATCCAGAATCAGATGGCGAAGACGCCGGAAGCAGCGCGCAAGATGCTGACGGATCTTGTCCCCGGAGTGCTGGCCCGAGTCCAACAGGAAGCCCGTGACCTTGAGGCGATGATCCAGCAGTCGGGCCAGCGTCACGAACTGGCGCCGTGGGACTGGGAGTATTACGCCGAGAAGGTCCGCAAGGCCCGGTTTGAAGTCGATGAAGCGGCTGTTCGGCCGTATTTCGAATTGAATTCGGTGCTGAAGAACGGCGTGTTCTTCACGATGAACAAGCTGTACGGCATTTCGTTCCGTGAGCGAACTGACCTGCCGGTCTACCATGCGGATGTGCGGGTGTTCGATGTCCTCGATCGCGATGGATCGCAAATCGGGCTGTTCTACGCCGACTATTTCAAACGCGACACAAAGAGCGGCGGGGCGTGGATGAATTCATTCGTGGATCAATCCCGGTTGCTCAACGAACAACCGGTGATTGTCAACTGCCTCAACATCCCCCGGCCCGCAGAGGGCGAACCGGTCCTCATCAGCTTTGACAACGTGAAAACGCTGTTTCATGAAATGGGGCATGCGCTGCACGGCCTGTTCTCGGATGTGACCTATCCCACGGTGGCGGGGACCGCGACGCCACGTGATTTCGTGGAGTTTCCGTCCACGTTCGAAGAAGACTGGGCGATTCAACCCGAGATCCTCGTGAATTACGCCCGGCACTATCAGACTGGTAAACCGATTCCGAAGGATCTGCTCGACAAGGCCATCCGCGCGCGGCAGTTCAACAAGGGCTTCGATACGCTCGAGTTTCTGTCCGCGGCGCTGCTCGATCTCGAATGGCACACGCTGACCAGCGAACGCATTCCTACTGACGTGGAACAGTTTGAACGGGACGTGCTGAAGAAAGTCGGCGTGGATCATCCGGCAGTTCCGCCGCGTTACCGGACGGCGTACTTTGCCCACATCTGGTCCGGCGGATATTCGTCGAGCTATTATGCGTATCTCTGGAGCGAAGTCCTGGCCGCTGACGCGTTCGCTTACATGCTCGCTCACGGCGGCTGCACGCCGGAAAACGGCAATGCGTTCCGCAAGGAGATTTTGAGCCGCGGGTCCAGCCGCGATCCCATGGCGTCGTACAAAGCCTTTCGGGGAAGCGAGCCAACGGTCGACGCACTGCTGATCCGTCGCGGACTGAAATAGACAGTTGAACCGACCGGGCAGGAGCCAACGATGAATCTTGCAGTGGTGCGGAGGATCGCGTGTCTTATCGTTGGTCTCGGTTGGGGCGCTCCGGTTCGATCCGCGGAAGCTCTGACAGCGGATCATCCCATCGCGATTCGCCTCGGACACGAGCCCGGCACCGCCGTGATTGCCCAGCAGCGCGGTGGTGTGCTGATTGTTGTCGACTATGAACGCGGGACGGTTCTGCGGACATTGGGACGGTTCACCACGCTGACCGCCTTCGACGCGCTTGCTCCCGATCAACTGCTCGTGGCAGCCGATGATCCGCCGCGACTGGCGATCGTCTCCGCGGCATCCGGTTCCGCCACGGCGAGGGACATTGTCTGGCCCGAGCGCCCCACGGCGGTCCGCGTGTCGGCCGGGGGAGATCAGGTCGCCATTCTCCATCGAGAAGCCCGCAGCGTCGCTTGTTTGGCCACGAAGACGCTTCATGCTGACTCGTTGGATCGAAGCTTAATCCGAACGGTCAAGTTGCCCTTCCAGCCCGGCGTGTGCCTCTGGTTGAAAGATGAGCGGCATCTGCTCGTGGCCGATGCTTATGGCGGGCGGCTGGCGGTGATCGAGACGCTCACCGGACAGGTGGCGAGTGCGCGGACAATTCCCGGCCACAACATCACCGGTCTGGCGCTCGCACCGGCCGGGGACCGCGTTTATCTCACGCAGCAGATCCTGCATGGCGGAACGTCGACCACTTACGACGACATCCACTGGGGGCAGGCCCTCACGAATGTTGTACGAATCCTGGCTGTTGCGGATTTGATGCATCCCACGGCGGACCTCGCCGCTGATGACATCGTTCTGCGTCTCGGCGAAACTGGCCGGGCGACTGGCGATCCGGCTGCACTGGTTTTGCGCGATGATGGAATGCTGGTTGTGGCGTTGGCGGGCGTCAACGAACTGGCTGTCGACCGGGGCACGGGACTTGAATGGAAACGCGTCGCCGTTGGAGCCCGGCCGACCGCGGTGACGCTGACGCACGATGGTCAGCGGGCGCTGGTCGCCAACACGCTCGACAATACGCTCTCCGTCGTGCGACTCGCCAACATGGGCGTCGTGGGGCGAACGATTTCGCTGGGACCGACGCCAGCGCGGACGGCCGCGGACCGTGGCGAACGGTTGTTCTTCGACGCCCGGTTGTCCCACGACGGCTGGATGAGCTGCCACAGCTGCCATCCCGGCGGGCATACCAATGGTCAGGTTGTCGACAATTTTTCCGACGGAACGGACTACACCGCCAAGCGCGTCCTTTCACTGCGCGGCGTTCGAGAGACGGCTCCCTATGCTTGGGACGGCCGGTTCCCGACCTTGGCAGAACAAGTCCGGCATTCAGTCACCAGCACTATGCAGGGGGATCCGATTTCCGAGGAACAGGTTCACGATCTCGTGGCGTTCCTGGAAACTCTGTCCGCGCCGAAACGTGTGCGGGACGAGTCCGATCCCGCGCTAATCGCCGCCGGAAAGGCAGTCTTCGAGCGGCACGCCTGCGGGCAATGTCATGCCGGCCCGACGTATACGACGCCGGCAACCTATGATGTCGGCCTCGCTGATGAGCGCGGTCAGCGGCTGTTCAATCCACCATCGCTGCGCGGTGTGAACTTTGCGGACCGCTTCCTGCATGATGCTCGCGTCGACCAGCTGGAAGATGTTTTTCTCGTGCAGCAGCATCAACTTTTCACGCCGTTGAAAGACGCCGAGCGGCGGGGGTTAATCGCATTCCTGCGATCGCTATAGACGAAGTCTGCGCAGCAAGACGACGTTTACATCCAAAAAGAAAGATTTGAATCAATCAAAATTTCTGTGAACCAATCCGTCACCGTCGCCGTCTTACCTTCCAGAGGACACTATGATGGAGATCATCGATAGCATTCTGGAAGTGGAAGACGCGATTGCCGAGTTAGAGGCGATGAGCGGCGACGAGCCCGATCAGCGGATCAAGCAGGAGATTCGCCGACTGGACGAACGCCTGCGGTTCTTCGCGGAGGACCAGAACGTTTTCGTGCAACTCGCGTAACGATTCGGCTTGAACATCACAACGTGATGATGGCTGATGAGCGCGGACGAACTCAGTCGGCCTTGACCGGCACGGAGATCAAGAGTCCGGCGGTCCGGTTCTTCGTGTTCTTGCGATCCGGCACGTGACACTTCAGACAGTCGCTCGATAAGGTGATCGCGCCGGCACGGCGGTAGACGCCATTCTCGACCGCGTCGAATTCCAGTTTCCCCGTTTTCAGCGCGGCCACCGCGTCGTTCTCAAATTTGCCCTGCGGCTTGTGATCGACATTCATGGCTTGGCCTTCGACAACAAGCCAGCGCAGCTTGATTCCCTGTTCGTCCTCAATGTCGGTGAACACATCCTTCAAGACCGCCGCCGGGATCGGCAACCCCTGGTCTTCGCGGTAATACCGATGATGAACGACTTGAATCGTGGCATGCATACTCGAATGCAATGCCGCCGCCAGACGCTGCGCTTCTTCCACGGAATGTCGCGCGACCGGGCGCGGTGTTTCCGAATCGCGGGCCGGTTCCTGGCTGACGGCTGAAGTGAGCCAGGCAGTCGTCAGGAACATCGCGAGGAGAACGCCGGCTCGTTTCATCATTGTCACTGTTCCATAGACGCAACGGCGATGCGTCGCTATTTGGCTGTGCTGGCGTTCGTCGTGACTGGCACACTGATGACCAGAGCCGCATATTTGGTGGTCAGCGTGGCATCCTGCGAGAAACCGGCATGGCAGCCGACACATCCGCCGGAGAGCAGAATGGCCCCGGCGCGGCGATAATAACCGTCCTCAATCACTTCGATGTCCGGTTTACCACCGGCAATCTCGGTCGCCGCCTTCTTCTCGAAGTCGGTTTCTGGTTCGTGATCAACGCTCATCGCTTTCAGGTTCACCGCGATCCATTTGGCGTCCACGTGCGATTGCCGCTTGATGGTCGAGAAAACGTCTTCCATCGCGCGGGCCGGGACGACTGCCCGTTCACGATGAAAGTAGCGGTGATGCATCACATCCAGCGTCGCTTCATAAACGTCGTGCATGACCTTAGCGCGATCGCGCGCCACCTCGACCGAGACCCGCTCCGCAGCTGGAATCTCGGGAGCGCCTTGCTGCCGCGGCTTTTCGGGTGGCGCCGCGGTGAGATCAAGGGCAATGCACGCCACCAGCACCGTGCCGAACAAGAACCCGGGCATGACGATCCACGCCTTCATAATCGCTCCAGTTCACCGATCGCACAGGAGGAAAGTGGGACTTGCGTCCCGCACCACGGACACTCGACCAAAATATGCGTCGAAACAACAGTTGTCAATACGACAGTGTTGGCTGATCCTTACCTTTGCACCCGATCAAACGCGTTAAGAGCCTTTCCGGGCAGGCAGGGCGGACCAAAACTGGATGGTATCGCCGTCGCGATGGGTGATCTGATCGCCGACGACGGAACTCGTAAAGCCGAGGGCTTTCGGACGGACGACGTGAGGGAGCACGGCGATGTCGTACAGTTCTTCGATTGGTGGTTCCATCCGCGCCCAGTGGATTACCGCGCCGGTCGTGATGTCGACCACCTGCACGCCGCACCGTGCCGCCGCGCCTTTCTCCACGAGGTTCTGATCCAGCGGCAGTCCCTGAAATGCGTTCTCACGTCGCTGCTTGGACAAACCGATGATGGCGTAGTTCCCGTGCAGCGCGAGGCCGCGCGCGTAACCTGGAAGAAATGTCACGGGCTCAAACTTCCGGGTGCCGGGATGGATGAAGCCGAGATGTCCAGTGCCGGCATTGAGCAGCCACAGTTTGCCGGCGTGGACACGCGGTGAATGTGGCATCGAGAGACCATCGGCGATGACTTCATTCGTCGTGATGTCCATCACCAGGCCGCCGTTGCTGCGAAAGTCCCGCCAGCCGTCGGCGACATCGCTCTTCGCGACCAGCGTGACGTACTTCGCCGCCCCGTTTTCCAGTGCCAAGCCGTTGAGGTGGCAGCGGTCTTCAGGACACAACGCACTGATGAACGGCGGTTTCCACAGCGGCGCGAAACTGAACCGGTCGTCGACTGTCGCCAGGCAGTTGAACTTCGTGTTCACGAACACCGGCCGACCGGAGGACTCCACGGCGATATCGTGGATATCCGCGTCGCCCGTCATGTGACCGACCCGCGGGACGAAGACGCGGTCATAGCCATCCTGGGGACGAGCGGCGAGAGCGTTTTCCAGCTTCCACACCGTGTGCTTGGTGACGAGCCACAGCGCCGTCTCCTGCGGCCACATGCCCATCGCGCGATCGAACGAACTGACGAACATCGAGAGATCACCGTTCGGCTTCAGGCCAAGAAAGATGACCGCTCCAATGTGATACGTCGAGACCGCCAGACTCAACCGCTGAGCCGCCATCCACTCGGTAAATCCCCGCGAAGACACGACCTGAAACGGCGAAGGCCCGCCCGCGGAAACCGGTGCCGTCACCGGCGTGGAAAGCTCGTCACTCATGAACGCCTCTCAGCTATGGCATTGACACAAACTGCCGCATCAGCCAAATCGCTTTCGGTCTGCACACGGGGAACCGGGATCGGATCCGCAGGGCGGCTATATCCGTTCGGCTTCGTGAGTGCACATCGCTCGATCTGCTGATGGCGCACGGTGTTGTCGACACACTGTGATAAGTGCAGCGGAGAAGGGCGTCAAGGATGACTGCGAGCCGCGACCCGCGCGTCGAGCTCGCCAAACGTTTTCGCAGGGCCTGAAATGAACTACTTCCGGCAGTTTTTGCTGATTCTCAAAGAATTCACGTCTCACGAGACACCGCAGCGACGCGGCCGGAAGCACGCACCGCGACTGGAACCGCTGGAAGTGCGCGTGATGCACGCCGGTGAGTTCACCGACCTGGGCAGCGCCGGGATTGTGGGCGTACAAGGCGCTTCGGTGTCGTGGGGTGATTACGACAATGATGGCGATCTCGATGCTGCGGTCGGGGGATGGTCCGGCAGCGGTCCGCTCACGGCGGTCTATCAGAACGATGGCAGCGGAAACTTTACGGACATCAACGCCAGTCTGGCCGGGGTCGCCGGTGGTTCGGTGGACTGGGGCGATTACGACGCCGATGGAAAACTCGATCTGCTGGTGACCGGGCTGGTGGCGACGGTCTATCACAACGACGGCAACGGCGTCTTCACAGACATCAATGCGGGACTCACCAGCGTGGTGTCGAGCTCCGCGGCGTGGGGTGACTACGATAATGACGGCCTGCTCGACATCGTCATCGCCGGCAACAGCGGTGGCGGTCATTCGACGACGATCTATCACAACGAGGGTGACGGAACCTTCAGCGACATCAATGCCGGTCTGACGGGCCTGGCCTACGGTTCCGTTGCCTGGGGCGACTACGACGGCGACGGCCTGGTCGATCTGGTACTCAACGGCCGCACCGATTCGTCGAACTACGCCACCCGGCTTTATCACAACGACGGCGACGGTGATTTCACCGAGGTGAGCGCGGGGTTGACTGACACCAGTGCCGGTACCCTGGCGTGGGGCGATTACGATAACGACGGCGATCTCGACCTCGCGTCCACCGGGCGCATCATTAGCGGCCACTTCGCGACCATTTATCGAAATGACGGCAGCGGAACGTTCACCGACATTGCGCCGGGTCTGATCGGCAGCAGCAGTGGTTCCGTGTCGTGGGGTGACTACGACAACGACGGTTCGCTCGATCTCCTCGTTGACGGAGACGGATCGACGGGTTGGCGCGCGAAGGTCTACCACAACGACGGCAATGACACATTTACCGATATCAATGCCGGACTGGAGAACGTCAACTGGAGTTCGTCCGCGTGGGGCGATTACGACGGCGACGCCGACCTCGATATTCTCCTGACGGGATACAATGGCTCACCGCTCGGCAAGATTTATCGAAACAATGCCACGACGGCGAATACAGCGCCAGACGCTCCCACTGCGTTGAGTGCGGTCGCTCTGTCGTCAACGGCGGTGACACTCTCCTGGACTGCGGCGACCGATACGGAAACGGACGACGACGGACTGTCGTACAACCTGCGCGTGGGAACCACGCCGGGCGGAGATGACGTCTTTTCTTCGATGGCGAACCCGGCCGACGGTTTCCGTCGCGTGGCGAGCGCCGGGCCCATTCAGGGAACCAGTTACACGTTGACCGGTTTGACCGCGGGGACCACGTACTACTGGTCGGTGCAGGCGATCGACGCCGGATTCATGGGCAGCGAATTTGCCGCCGAAGCAACGCACCTGTCCTTTTTCTCCGACCTCGGCAACAGCGGCATGATCGGTGTCGCCTCGGGTGAAGCGCAGTGGGGTGACTACGACAACGATGGCGATCTCGATGCGCTCGTCGTGGGTGTCGACATCAACGGGTCTGCGGTAGCGAGCGTTTACCAGAATGATGGCAGCGGTGCGTTCGTCGATCTCAACGCCGGGCTGACCGGGGTGTATTACGGCGCGGCAGCGTGGGGCGATTACGACAATGACGGCCGGCTCGACATCCTGATCACCGGCGAGGATTACTACAACGACGTCAGCACGAAGCTCTATCACAACGACGGCGGCGGGACCTTCACCGAGGTGAATGCCGGGCTGATCAACGTCATGGCAGGGTCGGTGGCGTGGGGTGATTACAACAACGACGGCCAGCTCGATCTGTTCCTCAGCGGGCTGGACGACAACGTCGATCCCACGGCGAAGCTCTATCACAACAACGGGGACGGGACCTTCACCGATACCAACGCCAATCTGGAAGGGGCGACCTTCAGCGCTGCGGCGTGGGCCGATATCGACAATGACGGCCGCGTGGATCTCACCTACACCGGCATTGCCGGTTCGGGCATCGACCTGCTCGCGTATCACAACAACGGCGACGGGACCTTCACCGATCTCCAGATCAACGTGTCGGGGGTCTATCGCGGCTCGATTGCGTGGGGCGATTACGACAACGACGGTGATCTCGATCTCGCCCTCGAAGGCGTCCGATATGGAACTCCGCGCGCGAGAATCTATCGCAACAATGGCCAGGGCGACTTCACGAACATCATGGCCGGCCTGTCAGGAACTGGGGACGGCAGCGTGGCCTGGGGTGATTACGACAACGATGGCGATCTGGACCTCGTCCACACCGGTTACGACGGGTCCAACGGCCTTGCCCGAATCTATAACAACGATGGCAACGACACGTTCACCGACGCCGAAGTCGGATTCCAGGGTGCGGACTACAGCTCCACGGCCTGGGGCGATAGTGACGGCGACGGTGATCTCGACTTGTTGCTCACCGGTTTGAACGACAACGGTGACCCAGTCATCAAGGTGTACGGGAACGATAGCCCGACGGCGAATACGGCTCCCGCAGCGCCGACGGCGCTCTTAACAGCGGCCGACACGGCGACCTCCCGCACATTGTCGTGGACGGCCGCGATCGATACGGAAACGGTCGCGGCCGGCCTGTCTTACAATTTGCGCGTCGGCACCACCCCGGGAGGCAGCGACGTCTTCACGACGATGGCGGACACCAGCAGCGGCACTCGACGTCTTGCTTCGCCGGGGCCCATCCAGGGGACGAGCTATACGCTGACCGGATTGACTTCGGGCGTGACGTATTACTGGTCGGTCCAGGCGATTGACACCGGGCTCGCCGGGGGAAGTTTCGCGACCGAAGATTCGTTCGAGATCAACACGCCTCCCGTGGTGACTCCGCAGGACTTCCTGATTGGCGAGAACAGCGTCAACGGGGCCTTTATCGGCACCATGGTGGCGACCGATGCGGAAGCCAGCCAGACGAAAACCTTCGCCATCACCGCGGGCAATACAAACAATGCGTTCGCCATCGATGCCGCGACCGGTGTCCTGTCCGTCAATAACACGACGGCCCTGAACTACGAGACCATTCAGCAGTTCAATCTGACCGTGACGGTCACCGATAATGGCAGCCCGGCACTCTCGGGATCGGCTGCGGTCCGAGTTTATCTGCGCGATGAGAATGACAGCCCCGTCGTGACGCCGAAGCAGTTTCTGATTGGTGAGAACAGCGTCAACACCGCCTACATCGGTGTCGTCCCGGTGACCGATCAGGATTCCGGTCAGACGCACACCTATTCCATTGTCGCCGGCAATACGAACAATGCGTTTGCGATCAACCCGACGACGGGCGTGTTGTCGGTCAATAACACCGCCGCGCTCGACTATGAAACGATCCAGCGCTTTGATCTGGTGGTGCGGGTGGTCGATAACGGCGTCCCTGCGGCGGCCGGGGCGGCAACGGTAACGGTCTTCCTGCGGGACATGAATGACGCACCGGTTGTGAAGCCGACGCAGTTTCTGATCGGTGAAAACAGCGTCAACAACGCCTTCATCGGCAACGTTCCCGCAAGCGATCAGGACGCTGGTCAGACGAAGACATACTCCATCGTCGCGGGGAATGTCGGCAACGCCTTCGCCATCAGTGCGTCCACGGGCGTGCTGACGGTGAACAATTCCGCGGCACTCGATTATGAGTCGATTCCGCGGTTCGATCTGACGGTCCGCGTGGTCGACAACGGCAATCCCGCCGCTGCTGGGTCGGCGATCACCACGGTCTTTCTACGCAACGAGAATGACGCCCCGGTGGTGATCGCGCAGGATTTCCTGATCAGCGAGAACAGCGTCGATAACGCGTTCATCGGGACCATCGCGGCCTACGATCAGGACGCTGGTCAGACGCGAACGTTTGCCATCACCGGCGGCAACACCAACAACGCCTTCGCGATTCATCCGACCACCGGCGTGCTGTCCGTGAACAACTCGGCGGCGGTGAATTTCGAGGCCGGCTCGCAGTTCAATCTGACGGTCACAGTGACGGACAACGGCTCGCCCGCTCGTTCGGGATCAGCGGCCGTGAGAGTCTTCCTGCGGGACGTGAATGAGGCCCCCGCGGTTGTCGCCCAGAATTTCCTGATCAGTGAGAACAGCGTCAACAACGCCTACATCGGGGTCATGGTCGCCAATGATCCGGATGCCGGTCAGTCGAAGACCTTTGCCATCACGGACGGTAACACGGGGAATGCCTTCTCGATTGAGCCGACGACGGGGATTCTGCGAGTGAACAATTCCGCGGCGCTCGATTTTGAAACGACACCGCAGTTCAACCTGACGATCACTGCAACGGACAACGGCAACCCGGCGTTGTCCAACTCCGCACCGGTGACGGTCTTCCTGCGGGATGTGGTCGGGGCGCGACCAGCGCGCATCGCCGCGGAAGATACTACCACCGTGGTGGTTCCGGCGGTCAAGAAAACGGCGGGTAACTTCCTCGCGCGATACTTGAAGAAGTCTGCATGACCTGCGGCATCAATGAGGCGATGCGCGGGTAATATCCCGCACGGTCTGTCGAATGTTAATGTGATGAAGCCGCTACGGCGTGGAGTCGGTCGCGCTGGCGGGGATCGAGGTGGACTCGCTGTTCCCCAGCGCCGGATTCAGTTGCTTGGCGGCGAGCGCGGCGGCCTGGCGGACGGCTTCGTCATCATCCTCGGCGAGGCGTTCGATCGCCGCGAGATAGCGCGAGGCGACATCGCCCAAGCGGCCGAGGCTCGCGGCGGTTGCCGAACGAACAGGGGCGGCCTGATCGGTCAAACCGCGGGCGATGTCGCTGACGACGGGCTCAGCCGCGGGACCGGCATTCCCCAGCGAGGTGGCCGCCGCGACACGGATGTTTTCGTCTGAGTCTTCGAGCAGCGCCGCGAGCGTCGTGATCGAGGCCGGCGGAGCCGATTCCAAGGTGCTCAAAGCGGCGGCAGCATTCACGCGGACAAACGCCGACGGATCGGACAGCACCGCTGTAAGTCCTTCCACGGCGTCCTCCGCGGGTGGACCCAACTGGACTAGAAACATCACGGCCATCTCGCGGGCCATGGCATCTTCGCTCTTGAGCGCAGCGACGTAAGTCGGAACGGCTTCGACTCCGAGCTGCTGAAGCTTCGCCTCGGCGGCAGTCCAGGCATCGGCTTTGTTGTTGCGTGCTGCG
>DASRYX010000500.1:0-5671 GCA_035686985.1 Planctomycetaceae bacterium
ACTGGAGACAGCTCGCCGCCGCGGCCAAGATCGGGGGGAGCGGCTGTCCCCAGCATTGATAGTGAAACCGGTTCTGACCGCGGAGTTCGACCGGACGGCACCGCTGCAGACCGACGAATGCGAGCAACTCCAGCATCGGCCGCGCGGACATCGCAATCCGCGTGGCCGCACTCGCCGCGAGGGGATCGAAACTGAAGCCGACATCGAGCGATGATCCTTGACCGCCCAGATTCGAATCAAAATTGAACGGCAGACCGCAGCCCACCGCAGTGGATTCAAAACAGCGCTCCGGCGGCTGCACGGTCCAGTCAAGCGCCGCGAGTGCCTGTTTCATTGAAGTCGCAATGCTGAGCACCGATTGCTGTCCGGCCCAGGTTTTGAAGCGGCTGCCCCCGGCCATGTCATCGAGAAACCAGTCGAGCGTCAGCTTCGGCCGCCCTTTGAGGGTGATCACAATCGGATCTTCCCGCAGCTGTTTTTCGAGCGCCTTCTTCTCGTCATCCATCGCGGCGGTGCGCTGCGCCCCTTTCATCTCGGAAAGTTCTTTGAACCGCGCGTGATCGCTAGCTGACATCGTGTTGGTCAACGACATCTCCGAAACGGCGGTCAACAACTCCTTCAACGTGCCGTCGCACGCGATGTGAAACGTCGTGGCATCCGGATTAAACCAGCCTGTCGCACCACGCTCGGGCCACAGACGGTCAGCGAGTTCCAGCAGCCCGCAACACGCAAAGAACTGGCCGGGATTCGCGGCGTCGATTTGCACGGCAATGCTCGCGGTCGGGTACGTCATGATCGTGGCTCCTTGATGTCTTCCGACGGGTTCATGCTCGCGGCATAATCCGCGGCCCGCAGCAAGGATTCGAGATACGCCAGGCCCCAGCGACCATAACTCCGCTGCAAACGAGCAAACCGCTGCGGGATTTCCGCCGCGAGTTGAGCCGACGCGGTATCGAGTTCATTCGGATCGAACGCTTCGTCACGGGAGAAATGCGGCCGTGCGCGACCGTGGTGAGCCGCGATCAGATGCAGCACGAGATCGCGTTGTTCATTGGTGAGTGCCTGGAATTCGGCCTGCTTCTGAACGTCGAAGAGAGAGCCGAACTCGTGACGATAGTGTTCCGCGATGCGACCGCCGCGGCGACCGGACTTCGCCCAGACGACCTGATCGTATCCGCGGTTCCCGAGCATCGTCTGAAAGACCGCGCGATGTTTCCCATAGTCGTGATACTTCGCCGCCATCAGCACGGCCGCGGTAATGTCTGCTGGAAGGGACAAGCCTTTCAAAATCCGCTCGGCATGCCCGTCGACATCCCGGTTATGAATGTGCCATGCGACCGGATTCTTCCCAGCCGACAGCGTCCCCAACCCCGTGCTTTCTGGTTTTTCGTACCAGTTCCAGAAGATGGACTCACCGTCTTCGACCTCATCACCGGCTTTTGGCAGTAGCAGCTGTCGAATCCGCCGCATGCCTGGGTCCGGCTCCGGAGGACTTTCTTCTTGCGGGTCGATCTTCAGACGTTGTCTCAAACGCTTGCCATCCACCAGCTCGTCACTGACATCGAGATCTGTCTCGGTCGCGGCGCCATCGAGCAAACCATCCCTCAATCCTCCCACGAACGGCGGCAACAGGACGGTGCGGCCATTCAACCGGTCGCGGCGATCTTTGTTGGCGACCTGGGACAACAAACGCTCGGGCTCGAACGTGCCGTCGTCGTTCATCAGCCATGCCGGAGCATGGGGAAATCGTTCCAAGAGCGCCGCCAGATGCTTCGCGACACGGTCGGTCCGATCCCGCAGGAGTTCATGCGGCAATAGCGGATAGTCATCCAGCAGATCCTCCGGCGGATACGTCACCAACAACGGGCCGACAATCCGTTCGACTTCTTCCCTCCAGGCCACATGCGTTTCCGGCGGGTCCCAGTCGGCGATCCCATGCAGATACGGTTCCACAGGCGGACGCCCGGGCATACGCTCGCGGATTGATGTCAACGACCACGCATCAAAGTGAATGTCGGTGGCGGTGAGCATCTCTGGCGTCGGGGCAAAGGCCGCCGCTCGGGCATCTGGATGCAGATCGCCAAGTGCCTTCGGACTGCCGTCACCATTTAACTGCTGCATCAGGGCCAGCGTCTTTTCGCGGCGGAGCTCTAAGGGTTTGTCAGAATCAAATTTTTCAGGGTGGACGATGTGGATGACGGTCTCGTTACTCTTTCCAAAGCGATTCACGCGGCCGAAGCGTTGGGCCATGCTTTCGAAGGTGCTGAGGTCGCAGACCAGATGATCGGCGGAGATGTTGACTCCAACTTCTCCCGCGCTGGTGCAGACGAGATACACAGTTCCCTCGGCGGCATCCGCGGGAGGCTCGGGAAGAAATCGCTTGAAGCACGACGTTTTCACCAGTTCGTCCCTCTCCTTACCGCGGCGCGTGCCGGTGAGCGTCTCCACGAGCTGCTTTTCCTTCTCAAGTCTGTCCTTCACTTTCATCACATCTTCGACAGTCCGGACAAACACGAGGACAGCGCTGCCTTTGTTTTTGAACTGGAGCGCGAGCGCCGCAATGTCGTCGGCCAGCTTTTTCGAGTCTTTTTCCGGATGCAGATGGATCGTTTTGCTGGCCGACACGCGTTGCCGGACGATCGCATTCTTCATGTCCTCGTCGGACAAACGGAACACATCTGCGTCGCCGCGCGAGGTCGCGGTCAGTTCCATCACGCGCAACTTAGGCCACGACACATCACTAGAGCGTTCGTCATCTCGCTGCTGTCTTTCGATCGTTTCGAGCAACTGCTGAAACGCGGGTTCCAAGTGGGCTTCGTCGTGGACGAGCAGCGCATCCTGGCCGAGGAAGCCGGCGTGGAGGGGGCGGGCTTTGAAACCGACGCCGTAGCCGGAGAAGAGCAGCCGGCTGCCGATCATGTCCACGGTGCCGACGATGATCGCCGGTCGCGACGGATCCGCGGACCATTCCTTGTTGTCCGCGAACTGCCCGCGCAGCGTGCTGATGGCCAGCGGCGGCGCGGCTTGATCGGCACACATCTCCTTGAGCCACGCGGCCAGTTCGGCGAGGAGTCGCGCATCTTCCGGTGTGATGGGCGGCTCGCCGTCATCCACTTTTCCCAGCAACCGATTTCGCAGTCGCACGACTTCGTCGGTGGTCTGATCAACCACGGTCCGGCGATTGACGACGTAGACCAAACGGCGGGGTATCCGTTCGCGGCGGGCGATCAACGCGAGCAACCAGATCGCCACCACCGACGTCTTGCCCAACCCCGTCGGAATCTGGCACGAGGAAGGAATCGGCTGCGCGTGATCAGAAACAAATCGTTCAAACAACTTGCGCTGCCACGGAAACGGCAACGACCCAGTGAGCGCCGCGAAGTATTTGTCAAAATCAAACGTCATATTGATGCCTCATTGATCGATACATCACTGCACCCCGCGTTTGGACCGAACCGTCGCCGTTCGCGATTCTTCTGATAAGTACAATGCAAGGGACTGCCGTAGCGAATCGGCGACCTGGTCTCTCAGCGAGACTGGTTCCAGCACCTCCGCCATCGGACCGAAGCTGAGGATCCAGGACGAAAATTCTTCGAGGGCGGAGAGGGTGAATTCGGCGGTCACCCAGCCTTGTTGCGGCGGGGAGATCGCCTGCGAGGGGTGAAAGCGTTTCTCTTCCAGAATGCGGGCGACCGGGGCGGCGAAACGGACGCGAACTTTCTGAGGTGGACCGTCGCCCGCGAAGATACCGAACGAGTGTTCGAGATGCGTCGCCGGATCAAAATTCTCCGGGCGGGTGAATTTCAGATCGTAGTGCTCGGCGTTCGAAACGCGGTCGACTTTGAACGTGCGGATTTCGCCATGATCTTTGGACCAGGCGATGAGATAGAGAGCGCTTTTGTGATGAATGAGCGCGTAGGGATGGATGTCATAGAGCGAAACCGGTTCCGTGCTCTTGAGGGAGTGATACGTAATGACCGTGAGTCGACGTTCTTCAATCGCGACCATCAGCTGGTCAATCAGATCGGCCCGGGCCGAGTAATCGGTGATGGCGTGCGACTGGAGATAGAACGCCGTCGCGAGTTTCTGCAGGTGTTGCAGCGCGGCATCGCCGAGCGCGGATTGAATCTTTTTGAAAGCGGATTGCGCTCCGGTCCAGAACAACGTTCCGGCGAGCCCTTCGAGAAACTGCCGGCCAAGGTACAGCGCTGCGGCTTCTTCCAGCGTAAAGCTCAGTGACGGCAGGCCGCCGGTGTCAGTCATGATCCAGTGTTTACGGCCGTGATCGCTGACGCGTTCGGCGACCGGGAAGGCGAGGCGGCGCAGCAGGTTCAGGTCGCGCGTGATCGTCTTCAGACACGCCGGTGTCGGCGGCGAGTTCGCGCAACGTCACGCCCTGCCGCCGGGCTGACAAGGTTCGCAGCACGGTCCACTGACGCAGCAGTTGTAAGGAGTCGGCCATCGTGGTCGATTTTTCGGGACGCGAGATTGTTGAGCGAGACTGTAATCACGAGGGGGACCAGATTGTGTCCGGAGAAACATTCGTACACAAGTGTGTGTGTCGTCAGTTTGCAGACCTGAATTCTAAGCCACCGCTTCCTGGCTGATCAGCATCGCTGGAGTCCTGCCTGTCCCCACGGTCACAAGTCCCTCGCTACCATTTCAGGTATGCTGAGAACGACCGCCCGAGTGCGCTCACCGGCCGAGCTTTTGCCTTGAGGAATGTTCTGCGATGACGATGAATCTGGCCGGACAGACGGCGTTGGTGCTCGGAGCGTCCAGTGGCATGGGGCGGGCCACAACATTGGCGCTGGCGGCGCAGGGCATGCACGTCGTGGCGGCGGCGCGGCGGACCGAGCGACTGCAGGAACTTGCGCAGGGTGAGGCCCGGATCGTTCCCGCGGCGGCGGATGTGACCCGTGCCGAAGACATCGCCAGGGTTGTCGAACTATCGCGCGCCATCACCGGACGGCTGGATCTGGTGGTCTATGCCACGGGGACCAACATTCCCGATCGCGCGTTGATGGACGTCAGTCCTGCACGCTGGGAAGAGATGCTCGCGGCGAATCTGACCGGGGCGTTCCTGACAACGCAGGCCGTCGTGCCGGTGATGCGGCAGCAGGGCGGTGGGCTGATCGTATACGTCGCCTCGGCAGCGGTGCAGCGGCCGGATGTCTCCGGTGTGGCCTATCAGGCGAGCAAGCACGGTTTGACAGGACTCGCGTATGCCACACGGGTCGAAGAGCGCGACCACGGCATTCGCACAACCGTGTTGATGCCGGGTCTGTGCGACACGGAGATTTTGACGAAGCGCCCGACCCCGACGCCTCAGGATGTCCTCGCGCAGGCGCTGGACCCGGCGGATGTCGCCGCGGCCGTGCTGTTTCTGGCCCAACTCCCGCCGCGTGCCCTCGTGCCCGAGTTACCGCTCGTGCCCGCGCGGCTGTGGTAGCCCGCGGTCAACGAAGATTGTTGCAGTTGTCGGGACCGGGAAACGGCGGACACGCGGAAGGTACTTGCGGGCGGCACGGCTCCCGGCGAGGCATCCCATTTAATGGCCGCAAGCCGTCGTACTTCGCGGGCAAATCGGCGAAGGGTCCTCCGCAGGTTTCCAAGTCGCAGAGCCACCGGTTGTACATGTTGCCAAATCGCAGGGAAATCGTGCGTGGGA
>DASRYX010000501.1:0-12597 GCA_035686985.1 Planctomycetaceae bacterium
CCCGAGGATGACATCATGCAGCTGCCGCCGCGCAGTGCCCGCACGGGAATTTTTACACCCTCTGTCGTGCGGCTGATGCTCCTCGGTGGCGCATGGTCCGCGATCACCAACCTGGCGTTGTTCATCGGCGCGCGATCGCTCGGCTATTCCGATCAGGAATGCATGACGATGACCTTCGTCTCGCTGGTCCTGATTCAGTTCTTCAAAGCCTACGGATACCGCTCGGACCATCAGCATGTCCTGCACCGGCCCTTTGCCAATCGCTGGCTGAATCTGGCGATCGCGTGGGAAATCGGCCTGCTGGTGATCATTCTCTACGTGCCGTTTCTGGAACGGGCGTTTGAAGTCACCCCCCTGAGCGCGTGGGAGTGGCTGTTCATCATCTTCTGGTCGCATACCATCCTGCCTGTCCTGGAATTCGGCAAATGGCTGGAGCGCAAAGGCGTGTTTCGCTCGCGTAAACCAGTCGACGCCGCGATTGCGTGAAATGTTTGGGAATCACCACCTTCGGGCGCGGATTGTGCTGTCGCGACGACCGTTTTCTCATACGGAACTTCGATGTGATCTCCCAACTCTGACACCGTTCAAGAATGGCGGTTTGCCTGCATGCTATGGATCCTGTTGACACTGCTGATCGCGACGGCTGTGGCACCGGGACTGCATCGCGTGGCACGCCACCAGACGGGCTGGTTGCTGGCGCTGCTGCCAGTGGGAGTCATCGCGTGGTCGTCGCAGTTCTGGCGGGCAATCGCTGCCGGTAGTCAGTTTCACGAGAGTTATCCGTGGGTTCCCTCGCTCGGTGTCAACGCTGCGTTCCGCCTGGACGGGCTGTCGCTGATCTTCCTGCTGCTCATCTGCGGCATCGGCGCGCTGGTCTTCATTTATGCCAGCGAGTACCTGCGCGATGACCGGAAGCTCGGGCTGTTTTACACCTACCTGCTGCTCTTTATGACCGCCATGCTCGGCCTGGTCCTGGCCGACAATGTCTTCCTGCTCTTCGTTTTCTGGGAACTGACGAGTATCAGTTCGTTCCTGCTGATCGGCTGGAACCATTCGAGCGAGGAATCGCGCGACTCCGCACGGACGGCACTCATTGTGACCGGCGGCGGCGGCCTTATGCTCCTGGCAGGAGTGGTGCTTTTGAGGCTGATCAGCGGCAGCAGCGATCTCTCCACCATGTCGGGGGATGTGATTCGTGAGAGTCCGCTGTATCTGATGACGTTGCTCCTGGTTCTCGGCGGCGCATTAACAAAGTCGGCTCAGTTTCCGTTCCATTTCTGGCTTCCGGGGGCAATGGCCGCGCCGACACCGGTCAGTGCCTATCTGCACTCGGCGACCATGGTGAAGGCCGGGATCTATCTGCTGGCGCGGGTGCATCCGATCCTCGGCTCAACCAGCGTGTGGTTCACCATCCTGACGCTGGTGGGGGGGACGACCATGCTTGTCGGAGCCGTGATTGCGGTGACACAGACCGACCTCAAGCGCATCCTCGCCTACTCGACGGTGAGCGTCCTCGGCACTCTGACCATGTTGTTGGGCATCGGCACGTCCGAGGCGGTGACCGCGGCCATGGTGTATGTCGTGGCCCACTCGCTCTACAAAGGGGCTTTATTCCTGATAGCGGGATCGGTGGACCACGAGACCGGCACGCGCGACATCACACAGTTACAGGGATTAGCGAAGCCGATGCCGCTCACCGCGACAAGCGCCGTGCTGGTCGCTGCCTCAAGTGCCGGGGTGCCGCCACTGTTCGGCTTCGTCTCCAAAGAACTCTTTTACGAAGCGGCCTGGCATGCCCCCGGTCCGAGGTTCGTAGCGCTGACGGCCGCGTTTCTTGCCAGTGCGCTGCTCGCGGTGGTTGCCCTGATGGTGGCGTATCGGCCATTCTTCGGCCGTCCAGTCCTCGCGCCGCAGGAGCCGCATGAAGCCCCGTGGAGAATGGGCCTGGGCCCGATGACACTCGCGCTAGCGAGTCTCATAATCGGTTTATATCCCGCCTCAATCAGCGATCTTCTTGGAGCAGCAGCCAGCGCGACGCACGGATCGCCCGTCTCCCTGAAACTCAAACTGTGGCACGGATTCACGCCGGTGCTCGGGCTGAGCGCGATTACGCTCGCAGCGGGCCCCGCCGTCTATTTTCTTTTACGACGCTGCGGCATGCCCAATCGTCATCACGTCACGCTGGTGAGCTTCCAGTCACTGTATGACCACGCCTATACCGGAATGATGGCGTTCGCCGAGTGGCTGACGGGAATTGTCCAGAATGGTTATCTGCGAAGTTATGTCATGACGGTGATCATCACCTTGCTGGTGCTGCTCGCGCGGCCGCTGCTTCAGGACACTCAGCTGTTCGAGGGAGCGTTGTCAGAAATCCACCTTCCGGAGTTGATTCTCGCCGTCGTGATTCTGGTGGCGGCGTTGGCTATCACGCTGATTGATTCCCGTCTGGCGGTCGCGGCCGTTCTGGGAACCATCGGCATCGCGGTGATGTTGCTGTACGTGATCTTTGGAGCCGTTGATCTGGCCGTCACGCAGATCATGGTTGAGACCCTGACCGTGATCGTACTCGTGCTCGTGTTGTATCATCTGCCGAAGTTTCTGACGCATTCCAGCCGCTGGATTTACGTGCGTGACGGCGTGGTGTCGCTCGCCTTCGGGGGGATGATTGCGCTGCTGGTGATCACCGCCTTCGCGACGCCGGCAGATCCGGAGTTGCGTGAGTTCTACGCCGCACAGAGCTTTCTCGCGGCGCATGGCCGAAACGTGGTCAACGTCATTCTTGTCGACTTTCGCGCCACGGACACGATGGGCGAGGTCACCGTCCTGACCGTCGCGGCGATCGGGGTGCATGCGCTGCTGCGGTTTCACGCCGAACGGAAACCCGGCGGCGGGGCGATGGTGTCGCTGGTTCTGCGCACGGCAACACCAGTGCTCATGCTGCTGTTGCTGGTTGTCTCGCTCTTTGCGCTGCTGCGCGGACATCATGAATCGGGCGGCGGCTTCGTCGGCGGACTTCTTGCGGCGGCGGCGTTCTCACTCCACGCTCTCGCGCACGATGTGCGATCAACGCGCCTGCTGCTGGGCGTGCCCCCGCAGATTTTCATGGGCGCCGGCCTGATTCTGGTGGTGATTTCCGGCTTGAGCGGACTCATTACCGGCGGCAGTTTCATGCAAGGCCAGTGGACCGAAGTCTTTCTACCGGGCTTGGGCGACACGCATCTCGGGACTCCCCTGCTGTTCGACGTGGGCGTTTACGCCGTGGTGATGGGAATGGTGTTGACGATCGTGCTCACGGCAGCGGAGGAGTGAGCCATGAATGTCGTGCTGGCGATTGTCATTGGCGGGCTGTACGCAACCGGCCTGTTCATGATTCTGCGGCGGAGCATCACCAAGGTGCTGTTCGGACTGATTCTCTGGGGACACGGCAGCAACCTGCTGATTTTTGTGTCCTGCGGGCTCGTCCGTGGTGCGCCGCCGCTGATTTCCGCCGGGGATGACCGACTGCGGATGCCCTATGCAGATCCGGTGGCCCAATCGCTGATCTTGACCGCCATCGTGATCAGCTTTGCGGTGACGGCTTTCACCGCCGTGCTTTTGTATCGAATCTGCCGGACGATCGGGACCGACGATATCGACCAGTTGCGAGCGTCCGATTCATGAATACGCTGTTGATCTTGCCTGTGATTGTGCCGCTGGCGACTGCCGCGCTGATGCTGCTGTCGCATCGCCGCGGCGCGACTCAGCAGGTCATCGCCCTGTTCAGCACGGCGCTGCAGTTGATCGTCGCGGCGCTCCTGTTTCATGCCGTTCATACCCGTGGGATCCAGGTCACGCAGTTCGGCGGCTGGCCGGCACGGTATGGCATCACATTTGTCGCTGATCTGCTCTCCGCCTTGATGGTTTTGCTCTCGGGCACGATTGCGATGGCCACGGTGGTGTATTCCCTCGCGAACATCGACCGCCAGCGCCGCGCGTTTGGCTTTTATCCTCTCATGCAGGTCTTGCTGATGGGGGCCAATGGTGCCTTCCTGACGGGCGATCTATTCAATCTGTATGTGTGGTTCGAGGTGCTGCTGATTGCGTCGTTCGTGCTGCTGGTGCTGGGAAATGAGCGGCCGCAAATGGAAGGGGCCTTGAAGTATGTGACGCTGAACCTCATTTCCAGCATGCTGTTTCTGACGGCGATTGGAATTCTGTACGGGTCGGTGGGCGCGCTGAACATGGCCGACATCGCGATGAAGCTGTCCCGGCTGCCCGTGTCGATGACCGGCGCACTGGCGATGCTGTTCCTCGTCGCGTTCGGCATCAAAGCGGCGGTTTTTCCGCTGTTTTTCTGGCTTCCCGATTCGTATCACACGCCTCCGGTGACCGTGATCGCGCTGTTCGCGGGCCTGTTGACGAAGGTGGGCATCTACAGCATGATCCGCATCTTCTCGCTGTTCTTTCCACTGAATGCGAGTCCGGACCAGACGCTGATTCTCGTCATGGCGGGGCTCACGATGGTGATCGGTGTTCTGGGAGCCGTGGCGCAGACGGAAGTTCGACGGATCCTCGCGTTTCACAGTGTGAGCCAGATGGGCTACATCATGATGGGCTTCGGCCTGTTCACCGCGGCCTCGCTAGGCGGCGCGATTTTCTTTCTCCTCCACCACAGCGTGGTGAAGTCGAACCTCTTTCTCATCAGCGGCGTGATCCAGCGGCGAAGGGGAACAACTCGGCTCAGCCAACTCGGAGATTTAATTCGCACAGAACCGTGGCTCGCGGGACTATTTCTTGTGACGGCCCTGTCCCTCGCCGGGATGCCACCGCTCACGGGATTCTGGGCCAAACTGGCGCTCGTCCAGGCGGGTCTGGAGATCGGGTCAAGCAGCTCATTTGCCATTGTGGGAGTCAGCCTGGCGGTCAGCATTTTGACGTTAATTTCGATGATCAAAATCTGGAACGAAGCCTTCTGGAAGCCGCGTCCGGACGATGCTCTCCCAGCGTCCGTTCCGTCCCGAACAGCGACGTTCCTGATGTATGCCCCGATCGTGCTTCTCACCGCTTTGACAGTGTTATTCGGGCTCGCGCCCGAACCGTTACTTGTTGTCGTGCGCGACGCGGCCGAGCAGTTGCTCCATCGACCTCACTATGTGAAGGCCGTCCTGGGAATGGAATTCGATGAAAGCGTTACTGATTAATCTGTTCCTGGCGTTGACCCTTGCGGGCCTGATGGGACAGGTGACCGTGGGCGGACTGCTGGTCAGCTACGCGGCAGGATACGTCCTGCTGTGGTGGTTGCGACCATTGCTCGGCCCGACGGTCTACTTCCGGAAGGTGATGCAGACGCTGTCGTTCCTTCGCTATTTCGCGAACGATCTAATTCACTCGAACCTTCGCGTGGCGGGGGAAGTGTTGTCCATTCGTCGTCAGGGCCGGGCCGGGATTGTGGCGGTCCCCCTGACCGTGAAGAGCGATTTTGAGATCATGCTGCTGGTCAGCCTGATCACGTTGACCCCGGGGACGTTGGGCGTCGACATTTCCGGGGATCGACGGATCCTGTATGTGCATTCGATGTTCGTCACCTCGGCCGATGAAGTGCGGACCGCCATCAAAGACGGATTTGAACGGCGGGTGCTGGAGTTGTTCCGATGATCACGTTGATTTCCGTCGCGCAGGTCATTGTGCTCGTCGCGTTCTGCATCGCGTTCATCCGGCTGCTGCTCGGCCCGAGTCTTCCCGACCGGGTTGTCGCCCTCGACCTGATGTCCACGATCGCCACGGGCGGCATTGGGTTGTATGCCATTCAGCAGGACCGCTATCTGTTCACTGACGCCGCGCTGGTGCTGGCCGTCATCCTTTTCCTTGGCACCATCGCTTTTGCCTATTACCTGGAAAAACTGGGAGCGGAATCGTCATGAACGAGATCGCGGCGGGGGTTATGGCCTTCGTGGGGAGCTTGTTCATGCTGCTCGCCGCGATCGGCATTTTGCGGATGCCAGACCTGTTTTTACGGTTGCAGGTCACGTCCAAGGCCTCGGTCATGGGGACGGCGTGCATCATGCTGGCGGTGGCACTGCATTTCAGCAGCACCGTGGTCACCATTCGTGCGGCGCTGATTATCTGTTTCATCGTGCTGACGGTCCCGGTCGCAACACACATGCTCGCACGCGCCGGTTATGCGACCAACGTTCCGCTGAGCGCAGAAACCGTCATCAACGAGTTAAGCGGCCAGTATGATCCGCGGACCCACGTGCTCGCCGGCGAGGAACCCGCCACATGGGAATTCGAGATTTCCCCAAGTGCAATCGCCGTCGGCAAGACCGTGGCCGGGCTGCACCTCCCCGGTGACATGCTGATTCTCGTCATCCACCGCCGCGGTGAAGTCGTGATCCCGCGCGGTCAAACCGTGATCGAAGCTCACGACCGGCTGCGAGTGCTCGCCAAGTCCGATCACATGGACGCCGTGCGCGACATCCTCGGTGCGCCTTCTTTGATTCCCAATCCCTGATCTCGACAGCCTGCCGGTTTTCGGTGACCGGCTGCGGAGTGCAAAACCCCTTCGGCCTCTAACCGAGGGCACGGTTAACGAGGGTCATGCACACGGCGGAACCCGCACACAGCACGCAGCCCCAAAGCATGTCCACGATCGTGATGGGCAGCGTCCATTGCCCGAGCGTCGCCAGATTCGTCAGGTCGTAGATTCCGTAGACGATGAATCCAAACAGGGCACCCCACGCCAGGGCATGCAGAAGGGAATTGGCGGTAACAATCCGCGGGCCAACAAACAGAATTACCCCCGCGGGAATCAGGATATAGACCAGCAGGGCTGGCAGCAGCCGTGGGGCGAAGCCCTGCGGTCCCTGCCGAAGCAAACCACGCAGTTCGTGGTGATAAAAGCCCTTCATGATCACCCCGAGCCAGATGAAATCGGCGGCGAAGACGAAGACGCCGATGGCAAGAAACTGCAGCAGGATTCTCACGGAAAGTCTCGTTCAAAAGTTCACGTTGACGACACGTTGAGTAATTCGTTTAAGTCGGCTTCAGGTAAGCCAGCAGTCGCAGCACAGCCGTTTCCTTCGCTTTCGCTTCAACATCGACCGTGATGGGAAGCGACAGCCAGCTGCTGGGAAAGTCCCGCGGTTCGATGTCATCGTGATGCCGTTCTGGTTGCGGCCCCGACCATCCTAGGAGCGGGCTCGAGAGATGAAAGAGCGGCTCTCGATTCCAAGTCGTCAGGGCCGCCTCCGTGGCTTCCGCAACCGAGAGGCCATCGGGCAGGCAGCGATGATGATGCACGTCGTAAACCAGCGGCACTCCCGTCGCTCGACAGACCGGCAACAGATCGGACGGCGTAAACACGCGATCGTCGTTCTCCAAAGTCAGGCGATCTCGAATGGAATGAGGCAGCTGCTCGATCTGACGGGTTAAGACATCCAACGCGGCCCGTTTATCACCAAAGCCGCCACCCCCATGAATGTTGATGACGTCGGCCCCCACCAGTTCGGCCAGCTCGGTATGCACCGCAAGGTCTTCGATCGAACGCTCGACCACTTCGCGGCGCGGTGAATTCAGCACGACGAATTGATCGGGATGAAACGATGTGCGCAGATGGTTGTCCGCGGCAAATGTCCGGCATTCCTCGAGACAGGCCCGGATCGCAGCGGAGGCGGGCAAGTCATCGAGCTGGTAACCAACGGCAGGGTGTGTTTTCACCGGCAACAAGGTGCTGGCGATGCGAAACGCACCGATCCCGTGAGCCGCACAGTAGTGAAGAGCGGATCGCAAGGCCTCTACATTGCTCAGGATGATCACAGACAATTTCTGAAGCTGGTCTGGTCGTGGCAGACGAGCGAGGCTGGAAGCCGTGGTGGTGCGAAACTTGATCGGCTCGTGAGCAAACTGACAGCACAGCCCCAGTCGGCCGGGGAATGCCGACGACAACGGCGACAGCTCTCGGGCCCGGAGCCGAATCGGTCCCGGAACGTCGCCAATCGTGATTGGCTTGCCTCGTTGTGTCGTCTCCAGCAGTTCCGCAGCACACAATTCGGACGCGGCTTGTCGGACCTCCTCCATGTGATCGCGCCAGTCACCCGGCCACAGTGACCGGGCGACTTCCGACGGGCAGACCGTCCCACCGGGTCGCCGTTCTTCCACGGCATCGAGGATGGCGTGCCGTAATGATCGCGGCGTGACCATGGGCTGAACAGCGAGTGACGGTTTTTTGCGCAGGATGGGATCGGTCTTATGGCTCATGAGCGGAAGTCCTCAGGTGGGCAGGGACTCGGTCAGGCACCACTATGACTTCATATTTCGTTTTGCAGAGGATGCGCGACTGGCGAGCGAGCGCCGGTGAACACGGGCGAGAGTCCGGGCGAAGGCTGCCAGTTGCTGCATGTTTTCGCAATAAGTGGCGTCGACGAGTTGCTCCCGCAGGCGTGGGGCGAGTGCCCGGCCACCGATCACCAGTGCGGATTGCACTTCCGCGCAAGCGGACGACAGATTTGCGAAGTTGCGAAGAAACGCCGCTTCATCGGGGACGCTCGCGACACTCAACCAGAACAACGTCGGGCGGATCTCCTGCACGGCTCGCACGAGTGAATCAAACGGGATTCCGGTCCCCAGCGATGTCGCCTGGTACTCGGTATCCCGCAGGACGATTTCCGCCATCAACGTCGCCAGCGAGTATCCATCGCCGGTCGCGGTTCCGCCGCAAGCCGTCAGCTTGCTCTGCACCGGCGATTGCGTTTTGCTGATCTCCGCGAGGATTCGGAGAATCATCTCGCACCCACGGCGCTCCTGATAGATGTCCGCCTGCTGACACGCCCAGCGGTTGCCGATCTCGACAAACGCCGCGGTGATAACATCATCGAACACGCGAGCCAGCGGGTGATCGCCGAGAGCGAGATTCATCACCAGTTGACGGCACACCAGTTCCTGGCCTGCCAGCAGCGACTGGGCCAGCAGGCTGGCGCTCTTCTGGAGATCGAGTCCCTCGACAGAACCAGTCGGGGGCAGACCCAGCAGCTCCGGGGTGACTAAGGTCATGCCTTGCTCACGGGCAAAGCGAATGACGTCCGCCGTGAGCACCTTGCGGTGGCCGCCACCCGTCCGCGTTGTCGGCAGCAATCCCCGGTCGCACCACCGTTTCAACGACGACTCGCTGACCCCCAGCGCCTGGGCGACGTGCTTCGGAGAGTGCAGATCGGACGGTGGATTCATCGCCTGAGACCGAGAACAAAGGTGCCGCCGTGGTTGACCGTTATGAACGTTATTGTAGTGGCGAACGGTCAGCTGACCATCCGGAATTCTGCCGCAGGCACAATTACCGGAAACCTCAGTAGGTCATCCTCATGGCGAACAAACCGGTCGGAGCTAAGCCTTCGCGGCAGCTTTCGGTTTCGGGCGCTCCATCGCGAGAAGCTCCGGCAATTGCTCCGTCCGGGGGAAACGCTTTCGGTAGAACCAGCGTTCCCACAAATTCGCCGGACGAAGTCGCAGATCGTTGATCGCGACACGGTGCTGCTTGCCGCGACGGGTGACCAGCACGACGGTATTGTCGGGAGCGACTTCGCCGACGGTCCAGAATTTGTCGACCACGTAGGAATAGGTCTCGCCGGAGCGGGCGGGCTGGACTTCCACGGCACGCGGGCCCGGATCCGTGCTGAACTTCGTCATCCGGAACACAACGGGATCACCAACCTGAAACGCCTGCCCCATCGCCCTGTCCTTACCGCATGCGGCCGCTTTCTTCATGAATCGGCCGGACATCGCCAACCCTACCAGCATAAAACCCGTTTCCACAGGGAACAAGCGAGGTTTCCCTGAACGTCTCCGATAACTTGCCTGGGTAACGATGGACGACCTTCGCCGACAACCGTGATCGGATCGGATATCTTGGACGCATGCTCGAACGCCTGCCGATTGATGATCTTCTCCCCGCGCTGGAAAGTGCGCTGCGAACCGCGCCGACGGTGATCGTTCAAGCTCCGCCCGGTGCGGGAAAGACGACACGTATTCCCCCGGCGTTACTGAATCGCGGCCTTGTCCAGAACGGCCAGATTCTGGTCCTGCAGCCGCGGCGCGTGGCGGTGCGAACGACCGCCCGTCGCATTGCCGAAGAACGCGGCACCGAACTCGGGCACGAGATCGGTTACCAGATTCGTTTTGAACGCCGCGTTTCTCGACAGACGCGGATTATCGTCATGACCGAAGGCGTTCTTCTGCGCCGCCTGTTGGACGATCCATTCCTTGAGGGAGTCGACGCGGTTATTCTCGATGAATTCCACGAGCGGCATCTCGATACGGATCTCGCGCTGGCGATGGTCCGCCGGGTGCAGCAGACGGTGCGGCCGGACCTGAAACTCCTGGTCATGTCCGCGACCCTGCAGACCGAAGCACTCCAGAAATACTTAGGCGGCTGCCCGATCCTGACCAGCAATGTGCGGCCGTTTCCGGTGCAGATCGAGCATCATCCAGTGCATGACGACCGCCCGATTGCGGAGCTCGTCGCCGCGGCGGTTGAGAACATCTTTCCGAAAACGGCCGGGGATATTCTCGCCTTCGTTCCGGGGTATGGCGAAATTCAGCGAACCATCGCGCTGCTGGAGGCGGACGCTGCGGGTCGTGATCTTGTTGTGTTACCTCTCTACGGTGACTTGGCCCCGGAGCTGCAAGACCGCGTGTTCGCCACCACCGCTCAACGGAAAATCATTGTGGCCACGAACGTCGCGGAGACCTCGATCACCATCCCGGGCGTGACCACGGTGATCGATTCCGGCTGGGCGCGAACGATGCAGTTTGATCAGGCCCATGGCTTAAATCGGTTGGAATTACGGCCGATTTCGCGGGCCTCCGCCGAGCAACGGGCCGGTCGCGCCGGCCGGACGGGCCCCGGGCTTTGTATCCGGTTGTGGACCGAAGCCTCGCACCGGGCACGCCCCGCGGCGGATGTTGCCGAGATCCACCGCACGGATCTTTCGGGAGCCGTGCTATCACTGCGAGTCTGGGGCGAACACGATCTCGATGCGTTCCCATGGTTCGAACGTCCCTCCAACTCTTCACTGAGTCACGCGGAACAACTCCTGAGCTCGCTGGACGCCGTCGAGGACGCCGGCGTGACGAAGCTCGGTTCGGAAATGAGCCGCTGGCCGACGGCGCCGCGATTGGCCCGGCTGATTCTGCGCGCGGCGGAACTGGGGTACCTCGAAGACGGCTGTCTCGCCGCAGCCTTGCTGTCGGAACGGGATCCATTTGTGTCGACCCGCCGGACAACGGCGCGGCATGTCTCGCAGTCGGACCTCCTTGACCGCATCGCAGCGCTGCGGGAATTCCAGCGGTCCGGCCGATTGGAATCGGATCTTGGCACTCTACACCGCGGTGGTGCGCAAGCAGTCCTGCAGGCAGCACAACAGTTCGAACGCATGGCGGACCGAAAGACATCCAAAGCGGAGGTGGCGCAGACGGAGGCGTTGGGTCGCGCGCTGCTGGCAGCATTTCCCGACCGGTTAGCCCGACGGCGGGAGCCTCGCAGTCGGCGCGGGGTGATGGTCGGGCATCGTGGTGTGCGATTAGCCGACGGATCAGCCGTCACCGACAGCGACTTCTTTGTGTGTCTGGATATTGATTCCGCCGGCGACGAGGCACTGGTGCGAAGTGCATCGGCCGTCGATTTTTCGTGGCTCGCACCGCCGCACTTGTCGACGCAGATTGACTTGGAATTCGACGAGACCGCGGAACGGGTACAGGCCCGGCACCGCACGCGCTGGTTCGACCTGGTTCTCGAAGAACATCCCACGGCGATTCCGGCGGATGTCGATACCGCTTCGGTCTTGTCTGACGCTGCGCGAGTGCGGTGGTCGCGCGTCTTTCCTCCCAATGATGAAGCCGTCTCACAACTGGTGGCGCGGCTGCAATGCCTGCACGAATGGATGCCCGACGCCGGCTTTCCCGCGTGGACCGACGACCAACTGCAGGCGTTGCTTCCCGACTTGGCTGCAGGCTGCCGATCGTTTCGTGAGCTGCGAGCAGCGCCGTGGACCGCGGTGCTGAAGCAGTCGCTGTCACCGCCGCAACAACTGCTGCTGGAGCGGGAAGCGCCGGAGCGACTGACAGTTCCGAGCGGCAGCCGCATTGCACTGGATTACGCACCGGGCCGCGCGCCGATTCTCGCGGTCCGTATCCAGGAAATCTTCGGCTGGAAGGCAACGCCGCGGGTGGCGGGCGGTCGCGTGCCGGTGCTGCTGCATCTGCTCGCCCCGAACCATCGCCCGCAACAGATCACCGACGACCTGACCTCCTTCTGGACCACGGCGTACCAGCAAGTCCGCGGCGAACTCCGCCGCCGCTACCCCAAACATGCCTGGCCCGAAGACCCGTGGACGGCGGTGGCTGAACGCAAACCGCAGCGGAAGCCGTCGGGGTGAAATGCGAAACGCCGAACGAGTTTGTCACTCATCCGGCGTTTAACGGTTTTGAGAAGTGGCCAGGGCCGGGATCGAACCGGCGACACTACGATTTTCAGTCGTATGCTCTACCAACTGAGCTACCTGGCCGATGTCACACAGCCTTTCGGCGAGTGAAATCGAGACACCGCCCCGGTGAAGCGGTTCGGCGTCA
>DASRYX010000502.1:0-11537 GCA_035686985.1 Planctomycetaceae bacterium
TTCCGGCACCTTCTCGCATGAACATCGGGCGCGGTGTTGGACCCGTCGCGACCTTTTTCTTGCTCTTGCTCACCACGGGTGTGAAAGTCCACAGGCCGTCAGCCGCTTTCGCCCCTTTGAAGCCAAAGCCTTCCACGTTTCTGACGAAATTAACCCCTTTGCCTTCGAGTGTCTTGAATGGGACGATGGGCATGTAGCCCATTTCTTCGCCGCCGAGGATGAATTGCACGCCGATCGGCCGTTGCAGATCCACGCCGTCTTCGAAACTCTGCAGCGTCTCGTCCAGCGTCTTCCAATGCTTATGAAGCGTCGCGGGACCCAGCTTGACGAGATATTGGAGATCGTCACGGATCGCCTGGTCGCTGCTTCCCACGATGGTGATGCGGGTCGCGGGGGCGGGGGCCTGAGCGACGAGGACCGACGGCGACAGCGCCGCCATTGACAAGAACACGGCGAGCGAAAACCGAGCAGGCACTGCAGACTCCTTTCGCAATCCCTGCGGGATGGGACCGCGGGGGCTTTTGGGTAAATCACACCGACCGCGGCGATTTTATAGTCCGCCTCGGATCAACGGAAGCCCTGCTTGACCGATAATCGTCGCATCTTTTTACCCCGTCAGCAGATTCATCCGAACCGCTCGCAGGTGGACATTTCCCGATCTGAGGTGCCGTCTTCATCTAAGTGCAGACCTTGCGAGCGGACCGCCGATGCCATAAGCTGGTGTTGATGGATTTTTGAGGGTGTTTCCATGCTGAACGTGTTCGGGGCTCCGAAGCGGCTGTGCAACGGCGTTACGCGCCGCGACTTCCTGGAAGTCGGCGGCAGCAGCCTCACCGGGTTATCCCTCGCGAACCTGCTCGACGCCGATCGGGCGACCGCGCACGCCAGCACGACTCTGTCGGACAGTTTCGGCCGCGCGAAGCGCTGCATCATCCTCTTTCTCTATGGTTCGCCGAGTCAGCTCGAAACCGTCGACATGAAGCCCGACGCGCCGCTGGAGATCCGCGGCACCATGCAGCCGATTCCGTCATCGCTGCCGGGGCTGGATGTCTGCGAGCACATGCCGCACATGGCGAAGATGATGGACCGCGTCACCGTGGTCCGATCGATGAATCACAATCAGCCGATCCACGGCGTCGCCTGGGCGATGACCGGCACACCCGTGATCGACGTCAACATGGAACTCAGTCCGCACGACCCGAAGCACCATCCCTACTTCGGCTGCGCAGTGGAGTATCTCGACCGCAAAGCCCGTGGCGGTCTGTCGCCCTTTCCGCAGAACGTGGCGCTGCCCTTCAGCTTCAGTTCGCAACGGACCGGGGAAGTGCATCGCGCCGGTCCGTATGCGGCGTTTCTAGGATCGAAGTACAACCCGATCTGGACGGAATACGAGGGCAAGGCGTCGCGCAGCGTGAAGAAGACCCTGCGCGACATGGATCTCGACATCTGGGACCCATACGTCGCGTGTGTGCCGGACAGTCATTTCCGATTGTCGTCCACAGCGATGCCGCCGGAACTCAACATCGATCGTCTGCATCGCCGCCGCAGTCTGGTGGAACAGTTCGATGCGGCCCGTCGCGCGTTTGCAAACAATGAGCGCGTGCAGAGTTTGACCGAATCGCAGCAGATGGCGTATTCGCTGATTCAGTCCTCGCAGGTGGCGAACGCGCTCGATGTCCGCCGGGAATCGCAGGCGACGCGCGAACTTTACGGGATGTCGCTGTTCGGTCAGGGCTGCCTCGCCGCACGCCGGATGCTGGAAGCGGGCACCCGGCTGGTCAGCGTCTTCTGGGATGAATACGGCCTCGCGGGCGATGCGTGGGACACCCACTGGAATCACTACCCCCGCATGACCGACCAGTTGTTGCCGAGCTTCGATCGCGGTTTTTCCGGATTGATTCTCGACCTCGAACAGCGCGGCATGCTCGACGACACGCTGGTCGTCTGTCTCAGCGAACACGGCCGCACCCCGAAGATCAACAGTGCTAAAGGGGGCGGACGGGATCACTGGTCGCAAGCCTACTCGGCGTTGTTTGCCGGGGGCGGTGTGGCGCGCGGCCGGGTTGTCGGTGCGACGGACAAACACGCCGCTGAGGTGACGTCTAATCCCGTCGGTCCGAAAGATGCGCTGGCGACAATGTACCACCTGCTCGGCATCGATCCGCACACGTTTATCCCGGATCACTCGGGCCGCCCGATCCCGCTGCTACCCGACAGCACGCGCGTGGTCACCGAGATGCTCGCATAACCGCTTGCGGTTTCGCGCCGCGCGTTGTTGATTCGCGCCGATCTCGCCAGAATGGGCGACCAGAATCCCATTCCTCTTTGAGGTCGCACCATGCCGCGCTTCCTGCTTGCCGCGCTGACGTTGTTCTCACTGGGTACGAGTCTCTTCGCGACCGAATTCGACACCGGCAAACTTTCCGAACTGCGCGCTGCGATCAGGAAATCGCTGTCGGCGCATCTCATCTCCGGGGCGGTGGTCGTGGTCGGCTCCAAGACAGGCGTGGCTCATACGGAAGTCGACGGCAGCCGCAATCTCGCCACCGATGACAAGATGACCGCGGATACGGTCTTCCGCATCGCGTCGATGACCAAGCCGATTGTCGCCCTCGCGGTGATGCAGTTGCAGGACGCGGGCCGGCTGAACGTCAATGACCCGGTCGAAAAACATCTGCCGGAGTTCACCGGCCAGTGGTTGAACGGGGGCAAAGCCGACGATGGGGGCATGGTCCTAAAGAAACCCTCGCGACCGATCACGATCCGCGACCTGCTCACGCACACCTCAGGCTTGCCGGGCAACTACCCGACGAAGTTTGGCGAACTCTACTTTACGCGGCATCTCACGCTCGCCCAATCGATCTACATGCAGTCGCAGCGGTCGCTCGATTTCGAACCGGGGACGAAGTGGGCTTACTGCAATGCCGGAATTGACACACTCGGCCGGATTGTCGAAGTGATCTCTGGACAGCCGTTCGAGACATACCTGCAACAGTCGATCTTTCACCCGCTCGGGATGCACGAAACGGAGTGCTTCATCCGTCCCGATCAGCGACCACGTATCGCCGTGGTGTATGAATCGAAAGATGGGAAACTCATCGAGGTGCAGCGGCCGTTGATTGGGCTGGAACTGAACGCGAAGCATCCCATGCCCGCGGGCGGACTGGTGTCGACGGCGACCGACCTCGCGAAACTCTATCAGTGTCTGCTCAACGGCGGTGAACTTCATGGTCGTCGGATTATTCAGGCCGCGACACTTGCCGAGATGACTAAAACTCAGACGGGTGATCTCGCGACCGGTTTTGTGGACGGCATGAGCTTCGGCTATGGCTTCGCGGTTGTGAAGGAACCCAAGGGTGTGAATGCGATGCTGTCGACGGGAACTTACGGCCACGGCGGCGCCTTTGGCACACAAGGCTGGGTGGATCCGAAGCAGGATCTGTTCGTGATCATCCTGGTCGCCCGGGCCGGCATGCCCGGCGGTGACGGTCATGAGCTTCGTCGTGCCGTGCAGGAAATCGCGGTCGACGCAATTAAGAAGTAACTCATAACAAGCCCGGAGCGCCAGCGACGGGTTCTTCGGGAATGCGGCGTGCTGACGATTGAACGACATCCCACGCTCAGGGGAGCTTATCAGCTTCGGACGGACCAATGGTTGCCGCGGGGAATGGACGAGGTCTTCGAGTTCTTCGCGGATGCCTTTAACCTCGAAGACATCACGCCGCCGTGGCTGCACTTTAATGTGGTCACGCCCAGGCCAATCGCGATGGAACCGGGAACGAAGATCGACTACAAGCTGAAACTGCACAGCATCCCGGTGACATGGCGGAGTGAGATCAGTGAGTGGCAACCACCGCGGCGATTTGTCGATCGGCAACTCGTCGGACCCTATCAGCTGTGGCATCATCTGCATGAATTCGAAGAGCGGGATGGCGGCACACTGGTGAAAGACACCGTCGACTACAAGGTGCCCGGCGGGCCCCTTGTGCACTGGTTGATGGTCCGCCGTGATTTAGAAACGATCTTTCGGTATCGTCATCAGCGGATGGAGCACTTTCTCGGGAAGAAGTTCGAGCACGGATGTCCGGCAACGTAATCATCGTCGGCGGCGGTCTGGCGGGCTTGGCCGCCGCGGTCGCTTTAGCGGAGCGCGGCGTTCGCTGCACGGTGCTGGAATCCCGTCCCCGGTTGGGCGGCCGAGCGAGTTCCTTTCCCGACGCGAACAGCGAGCAGTGGGTCGACAACTGCCAGCACGTCGCGATGGGATGTTGCACCAACTTTCATCAGTTCTGCAAGACGACGGGGATCGACACAGCGTTTGAACGACAGCGCGAACTCTACTTCATCAATCCTGACAATGGCCGCGTTCACCGATTTGGCGCGAGCGGCTTGCCCGCGCCGCTGCATCTCGCGGGATCATTCGCCGGACTGTCTTATCTGACTCTGAACGACAAACTGGCCCTGGCACGCGGACTGAAAACGCTCGCCTCCAAGTCGAGCATCGCTGATCCGAGACCGTTCTCCGAGTGGTTGAAAGCACATCGGCAGACGCCACGAACGATCGAGCGTTTCTGGCACGTCGTGCTGGTGAGCGCTCTCAGTGAGTCGCTGGACCGCATCAGCGTCGCTGCGGCACGGAAGGTGTTTGTCGATGGGTTCCTGCGGCATCGGGACGGCTGGGCGGTCGATATTCCCACGGAACCATTAGACGAATTGTTTGGACGTCGCGTGCCGGAGTGGATTGAAGCTTACGGCGGTACGGTGCGCCGGCAAGCCGGTGTGGAACGAATCACCATCGACTACGACGCCGTAACCGGTGTGGAGCTCAAGTCCGGTGAACGCATCGTCGGTGATCACGTCATTCTGGCAGTGCCGTGGTATCGGGTCGCGGGGCTCTTGCCAGAACCGTGGGCCACGTGTGATGTCGTCACGCGGCTGTCGCAACTCGAAGCGGCACCGATCTCCAGTGTTCACTTCTGGTTCGATCGGCCGCTGATGAATCTGCCCCACGCCGTGTTCGTCTCGGGCCTCGTGCAATGGGTGTTCAACCGGTCATTCGCAGAATCTCGGAACGGCGAAGCTCCCGCTGAGCCCCAATTTGATCCCGGCGTGTTGCCTCGCGGCGGCTCAGCGGGAACTTCGCCCTCCCAGGGACACTATTTTCAAGTGGTGATCAGCGCGAGCCGGAATGTCCTCGAGCAGCCGAGCGAAGCAATTCGAGATCAGGTGCTTACCGAACTGGCGCGAGTCTGGCCGGCAACGCGGGACGCACAACTGCGGCACTGGCGGCTCGTCACGGAACACCGTGCGGTCTTCTCCGTCACGCCGGGATCGGATTCACTACGGCCGGCGCAGCAGTCGCCGATTTCCAACCTGCAGTTCGCGGGCGATTGGACCCAGACCGGCTGGCCCGCCACGATGGAAGGAGCCGTCCGCAGCGGGTTTCTGGCTGCGGAAAATGTGCTGGCTCAATACGGGCAATCGGCCAACGTTCTTGTGCCGGATTTGTCGACAGCGAAGCTGTCACGGTGGTTGTTTGGGTTGTGATGGATCGAAAGCGAAGAGACCCAAGGTTAGGAAACCCTGGGCTTCTGGCTTTTCTAACTCTTAACTCTCGACCCTCAACTTCCTCACAGCAGATGGCGCGCTTTGATATCGAGATAGCGGCTGATCAGGCGGCTGGAAAGATCGGTCGGCAGACAGTCTACGACGAGCAAGCCCGACTGCTGCACCGTCGCGAGCGCTTCATGCTGCGCCGCCGTCATCTCCGCTGCGGCGACGATCTGGAAGGCGTCCAGATCCGATTCCGGAATCGCCGACGCGCGGTCCTCCAGAGCGACATTCTTCAGGAACGCCGCCAGGACCAGATGCGGTTGCCGCCATTTCTTCAGCGAATCCGTGATCGTTCGCAGATGGACATCATCGAGCGCGTGAGTGATCAGAATCACGAGCGAGCGCTTGCGGTAACTTTGTCGCAACTCCTGAAAGAGGCGGTCGTAATCGGTCGCACTGTAGTTCGGGACCAGGTCATAAACCTGGCCGATCAGCTTTTCGACTCCGTTACGGCCGCGCACGGGCTTGGCCCAGCGGTCGACGGTCGCGCTGCCGGCGAGCAAGCCGACAGTGTCGCCTTGCCGCAGCGCGACATACGCCAGCAGCATCGCGGCATTGAGAGCCCGATCGAAGTGGCTCACGCCTTCAAAGTCATTGCACATCGACCGCCCGGTGTCGAGGAGCAGCAGCAGATTCTGATTGCGCTCGACGACATACTCGCGGCTGATCAGATCCTGATGCCGCGCGGTCGCCTTCCAGTCGATGTTGCGGTACTCGTCTTCGCGACGGTATTCCCGCAGGCGATCGAAATCCGAACCGCGGCCGCGCAACCGGGACAACCGCACACCGGCTTCGGCCAGCCGGTTCTGCCTCGCAAGCAACTCGATCTGGCGCACCGATTGAATGTCCGGATAGATTTTCAGTGCCTGCGGCAGCGGACGGTCGTCTTGCAGCAGCCACAAGCCAAGGCGCGACACCATGCGCAGTGACAGCGTGCCGAACGCATTCCGGCCGCGCTGATGTGGTTCGACGCCGTAAACCGCGGTGACGGTGCGTTGCGGCGGGAGTTCCAGCATCAGCGGCAGGTCGAACCAGCGCGACGGTTGCGGCGGTTCATCGTGCACCGTCACGACGACGGGTCGGGTCCCGCGGTTTCGCAGGGTGACCGTCACAGGGTTGCGAGCCCCCACGCTGAGCACGCCGCGCGATTCGCGATAGACCTCTATCAGCCGCAAGCGGGGCGTAATCAGCAGATCAATCAAGGCGACCAGCGCCACGGCAAACGTGAGGGCGACGCCCAGCGCGGCACACTCTGGAACCAGCGGCCCGACGAGCAACGGCATGCCCGCAACCGCCGCCCAGCGGAGCAGCGCACCCCGCGGCATCATGGTTGCGGCGCCTCAACGGCGTCGAGGATCGCCGCGATCACCGACTCGACCGTCGTTCCTTCAATCTCGGCTTCCGGGTTCAGTCGCAGCCGATGCCGCAAGACCCACGGGGCGAGATATTTCACATCATCCGGCGTGACAAAATCGCGCCGGCGACAGACGGCGAGTGCCCGACCGGCGAGCAGCAGATTCACACTCGCCCGCGGACTCGCCCCGACTTCCACGGCCGGCCAGGCACGAGTCTTGGCGACAATATTCGTGATGTATTGAATCACTGCGGGCTCAATCACAACGCGCTTCATCGCTCGTTGAATGGCAACAATGTCCGCGCCGGTCAGGACCGGTTGCAGATCGTAACTGTCGAGTTTGCGGTGGTCATGCCCCTTGGCATAGTTCTCGAGGATCTTTGCCTCCTGATCCGGTGCGGGATACGTCACCAGCAGCTTGAACATAAATCGGTCCAGCTGCGCTTCGGGCAGCGGATAGGTCCCTTCCTGTTCGAGCGGATTCTGCGTCGCGATGGTGATGAACGGCTGCGTCAGCAGGTGGCCCACGCCGTCGATCGTCACCTGCCGTTCCTGCATCGCTTCCAGCAGCGCGGACTGCGTTTTCGCCGGGGCCCGGTTGATTTCATCGGCGAGCAGCAGGGATGTAAAGATCGGGCCGGGGTTGAACGTGAACTTCCTTTCCTGCAGGTCGTAAATGGAATGCCCGGTGATGTCCGACGGCATCAGATCGGGCGTGAACTGGATGCGGCGAAAGGGACAGTTCAGGACCCGGCTCAGCGTCGTGACCAGCAGTGTTTTACCAAGACCGGGGACGCCTTCGATCAGCACATGCCCTTCGCAGAAGAGCGCGACGACGGTGGCTTCAACGAGTTCATCCTGTCCGATGAGGACCTTGCCGATCTCCGCGAGGACCCGCTCGAACCGTTCGGAAATCGTGTCGACGTCGTTCATCCGCCCCCTTTCGCAACCATTGCTGACCGTGGCGAAATCCTACCGGACTGCTGAACGCCAAACCAGCAACGCCCGCGGACTCGTGATCCGTCCTGCCTTCCAGTACGTTGAAAGAGGAAGACGATCGCCGCGAAAAGGCGCAAGAGATCGCAAAAGGACGACAAGAAACGTCGCTGTCATGCGAAGAATGTGGGGGACGAACAGCCTTCTTCGTTATTCCGGAATTCCTTTTTTGCGTCCTTTTGCGCCTTTTCGCGGCTAAGTCCGAATTCTTCACTCACACAGGATGAGCAGCGATGTGGACATCGTTTCTCGTGTTGGCATTGGCAGCCGGTCCGGATGCGGCGACGCAGTCAGCCTTCCCGGCAATTCGCGCGCAGGTGCAGACGGGCACTTTGCTCTTCAGCCAGGGCGATTGCCTCGCCGTGAAGGTCTTCACCGCCAGCCGGTTCACGCACGTTGGCATGGTGATCGTCGAGAATGGTCAGCCCGTCGTGTATGACGCGATGAACGGGACCGGCGTGCGGAAGACACCGCTCGATGATTACCTGCGGTTTCTCGTTCCGAGCAAGGTCGAGGTGCTGCATCCCGCGCAGGTCTTGACCGATGGCGACCGGATGGCGCTCGCCCGGCATCTCGAAAGTCAGCTCGGCCGTCCATACCGCATTCGCCACCACGTCACCGGCAAACGCTGCGACGGCTTGCATTGTGCGGAGTACATGACCGACGCGCTGATGGCGGCCCATGTGCTGACGGCGAACGAACCCCCGCGCGTGTCGCCCGGAAGTCTGCATACCGGCGTGGTCAGTGGCAACCTGTATCTTCCGGGCGGTGAATACGTCTTCCGGGAAGCACGGCCGCCGGTCCCCGCCGAGGAGACTCGTTGTCAGCGATACTGGCGGCAGACCGGCGAATGCTGCACCGGCTGTTACAAGCAGCTGTCTCGCTGGTTCTGCTGCAAAGAGAAATGCCCGACGTGACGGCACGGTCGTTCGTCACACCAGACATAGGAAGCCGTCAGTGGGTTCTGCTAAGATCACAGCAACTAATCCGAATGCTGTTGCTGTGATTGAACACCGATGGGGCTGATCTCGCTGCCGAACTTCAGCACCGCGGCGATTCGCGCCCGGCGGGGACCAAAGGCGCCGGTTGACGCTCTCCGCGCGTACCATTTCTTTCGCGAGCAGGAACGCTCCTCGACCGGCGTGGTGGAAGATGTCGCCACGGTCTTGTTGACCAACCGCGAATGCCCCTTCACGTGCGTTTTCTGTGATCTCTGGAAGCACACGCTTGATAACCAAACCCCGCGCGGTGCGATCGTTGCGCAGCTTCAAGAAGCGTTACCCCGACTGTTGCCCGCGTCGGTGATCAAGCTCTACAACGCGGGGAATTTCTTTGATCCCCAGGCGATTCCGCCGGACGATTGGCCGGCAATTGCGGGCCAAGTTTCGGCGGCGCGCGTGGTGATCGTGGAGAATCATCCGCGATTGACCGATGAACGCGTGCTGAGGTTCCAGGATCTGTTATCCGGTCGACTGGAAGTCGCCCTTGGACTGGAAACCGCACATGCAGAAACCTTGTCCCGGCTCAACAAGCAGATGACCGTCGCCGATTTTGAGCGTGCCGCCGGGTGGCTGCGGGATCACGATTGTGATGTCCGCGCTTTCATCCAGCTCGGTCTTGTCGGCCCAACGGACGAAGACGATCTCGTGTGGACGATCCGATCGATGAAAACGGCCTTCGCCGCCGGAGCGCAGACCGTCAGTGTCATTCCGACACGCATCGGCAACGGTGTCATGGACGACTGGCGCGTCGCCGGGCATTTTTGCTTGCCTCAATTAAAGTCGTTGTACGCCGTTCAGCAGCACGGGTTGGCTTTGCGGGCGGGGCGTGTATTTGTCGACCTCTGGAACGTGAGTGAGTTCGCGGACTGCTCAAGCTGTGCTCCGCAACAGATCGTCGCGATGAACACGATGAACCTGACTCAGCAGCCGGTGCCGTGGCCGGAGTGCGCGTGTGGGAACGCCGCCGATGCGTGAGATCGACGTTGACATCGCGATCATCGGTGCCGGCTTCGGCGGCAGTCTGGCGGCGCTGCTCGCGCATCAGATCGGCCGGTCGGTCGTGCTGGTCGATCGGGGCAAGCATCCGCGGTTTGCGATCGGTGAGTCCTCAACGCCGATGGCAAATCTGGTGCTGGAGAATCTGGCGGACCGCTATGCCTTGCCGTGGTTAAAGCCGTTCGCGAACTATTCGAGCTGGAAAGCCGCGTACCCGAACATTCCCGTCGGCTTGAAGCGCGGGTTCAGTTATTTCCATCACCGCCGCGGCGAGCCCTTTCGGCCTGATAGGGATCATCACGGCGAACTGCTGGTCTCGGCGAGTTACGGGCCCGATGACGCCGACACGCAGTGGCTGCGTGCGGATTTCGACGCGTTTCTCGTCCAGCAAGTCGTCGCGGCGGGAATTCCGTATTGGGAAGAGGTCTCGCTCCACGCAGGGACCACGTCATCGGCCGGATGGGTGCTCAGCGGTACTTGCAGCAGCGGAGAACCGGTTGCCATTCGCGCGAGGTTTGTCGTGGATGCGTCGGGCGAAAATGGCTTCCTTGTGAAAGCACTGCAGTTGCAGGATCGACGCGACACGCTCAAGACGCACTCGCGGACGGTGTTCGCGCACTTCGAGGGAATCGGTTCGTGGGACCAGCAGCTCGCCGAAGCAGGCGGACGGATCGACGAGCATCCCCTTTCGTGTGATCAATCCACCTTGCATCACGTCTTCGATGGCGGCTGGATGTGGATCATTCCGTTTGATCACGGAATCACCTCGGCCGGCTGGTGTCTCGATCCGCGCGTCCATCCGCTTGATGAATCGGTCACGCCGGAAGACGAGTGGTCGCATTGGATGCGGCAATTCCCATCCATTGCTGAACAGCTTGCGAAGGCGGTGCCGATTTCCGATGGCGGCCGATTGCGTCGCACCGGACGGATGCAGCGCCGCTGGGGACAAGCCGCGGGGCCGAACTGGGCGCTGCTTCCGACCGCTTCGGGGTTTATTGATCCGCTGCATAGTTCGGGCAATGCCCACACGCTCATCGGCCTCGAACGCCTGATCCGCGCCTGGGAAGAAGACTGGGACGCGCCGCGGTTGCCGGCCCGCATGCAGGATTATGACCGCCGATTTCAAGCCGAGATCGAATTTATCGACGGGATCGTCGCTTCGGGCTACGCCGGGTTCCCGGACTTCGACCGGTTTGTCGCGGTCACCATGTTCTACTTTGCGACGGCGATCTGGGCGGAGCATCAACGTCGCGCGGGGCGTCCGCCGAGCGCGTATCTGTGTGCCGAGGAGGTACGGTTCCGCACGGCTCTCAATCACGCGCACCGACTGGTCAGCGATCCGTGCGTGTCGACGCCGCAGTTGGAGGCGTTCGTTAATCAGACGTTTGCCGACATTAATCTCGCGGGGCTCGGGGATCCAGCGCGGAAGCGGATGTATCCGTATCCTGACCCGCGAGAGACCCAGGGTTGAGAAACCCTGGGCTTCCCGTTGAACTCACGTTATGCGGCGGGTTGTTCGAGAGCGCGACCCGCTTCTTGTGCGAAGCGCTGCAGGAGCGTCTCGCTGAATTGCAGGT
>DASRYX010000503.1:0-4154 GCA_035686985.1 Planctomycetaceae bacterium
ATTCAGGGCCAATCGTGCGTCGTGTAAGCGACAGGGCAGCGAGCATTTTGGTCTTTCCGGAGCCAGAGTCCGGTGGAATTCGCGGTTTGAGTCCTGCCGTGGTGAAGATCAACACGCTTGTGGCCTCCACACTCCGGCAACTGGCCGGCGCCCTCGCGTTGGAGCGGGCGAGTGAGTTCAAGGTCAAAGCCTACCGGCGAGCGGCCCACACGATCGATCACCTCGACCGCGATATGACCGGCGGGCGGCGTGGTTCCGCCTTAGCCGAGCTGCAATGTGCACATCACCGATGAGGGTGATATGCAGCAATCCGGAACACTGATCGAGACGGCAGACCAGAGGACAATTGACATACCGTACCGATGCTTCTGGTCGCCTTCACTTTCGTTTCAGTGCTTTCTAGGGGCCGGCTTGTTGATAGCCGAGCCGCGCGTGCCGTCCGGATCACACCATTCCTGGTTTCACTTTCGAGTAGTCGGTCGCTGTGGCTCTTCAAGCGGCTTAGCAAAGATTTGCGTGAAGTACCGCCGGCCGTTGGTCTCCTCCGCGACACCAACGCCGATGTGCGTATACCGCTCGCTGAGGATATTCCCTTTGTGGCCTTCCGACATCATCCAGTCGCTCACGGCCGTCTCCGGTGAATCCGCCCCTTCGGCGCAATTTTCCCCGGCTGCGAGGGCCTGATAGCCGGCGTCCTTCATCCGCAAGGCGAATGTACGACCTTCCAGTTCGTGAGAGATTTTCTTCAGTCGCGCCATGTGGCTCGACTGCGCGCGAGCTAGTTTCATCAAGGCCGGATCGACTTTGTAAGGGCGGCGTTTTAACTTCTCCCGCTCGACGTTGGTCAACTCAATGAGGCGATTTTCCCACGCCGATGCATCAGCCGGAACGACGGCGGCTGGTGGCGCGCTGCCCCACGTGATGCGGAAGGAACTGCTCGCGGCGACTCCCCATGACCATGTCCCCTTGCGTGATGCGGAATCGGACGGTGCTGGCATCCCCTCGTCGTCCAGCTGCGCACCGATTTTGACCGACCACTCTCCGACGATACTGCCGCGCTTCGGTTCTTCGGCAATTCCACTTAGCGGGACGATGAGCGCGACTACGATCGTCGCTAACTGCTGGAAAGACGGCTGGCGCATGAATGTCTCCGTTCTCAATCGGTCAATCAATCCTGCGGGAGATGGCGTAGCCAGTTGAGCCGAACCAACTCTAACTTGCGCTGCACTTTCCGCTGCGTGCACTTCATGAGTTCGGCGATTTCCTCGGTGGTATGCCCAATGAGGCGCAACGTGGCGAACTCGCGTAGCTCCTCAGGGAGACCTTCCAGCAGCTCCGCGACGTATAGATCCACAAGTTCGGCTGGTGCTTCCCAGGCAAGGTCGTTCAGTCCCGCTTCCGTCTCGTGATGGTCAATGTGCTGAAGCTGACCGCCGCCGCGCTTCTTTGCGGATTCCTGGCGGACGAGCCGTTTGGTTTTGTACGCCGTGAAAAGGGCGAGAAGATTCCACAAATGATCGCGATGCAGAACATCGGCGAACTGCCCGCCGCGGACGCGCTGCCAGAAGCTGACGAGCGCCTCCTGGACAGCGTCATCGGCACCCGCCGCGCGAATGGGATGCCGAGCGAGAATCTCCCGCGCGAGTCCCTGCAGACGTGGGAAGAACCGTTCCCAGAGCGGTTCCAGAGCGTCGTTATTGCCCCGGCGAAATTGACCGAAGTACCACGTGACCGATCCTTCCAGGGCGGACGGCGACTCGCGATTGTGATAATCCTCTGTCATGAAACCTGGCCCTCGACCGACGGGACGTTGATGAGGGGCAAAGTACGCTCTGGGTCGCGGCCGATCAAGGATCACCGGGCAAACGGGTGTAGAGCACTACGCAGTTCAGTGGCTGTGGCGTAACGATCACGAGGATTCGCCGACAACGCTCGATGGAGGACCTCAATCAGCGGTGGCGGGAGATCGGGACGCACTTCATTGAGCGGAATCACAGTCGTATCGCCGCCGCGAATGTCCTGAATCGTTCGCGGCAATGTGCGGAAGGGCGACGCACCGGCCAGAAAGTAATAGAGCGTGGCTGCGGCGGCGTAAATGTCGACGGCGGGCTTGGCGTAGCGGCTGTCGAGTCGCTGCTCGGGCGGCATGAACGCAAGCGTGCCCTTCACGTCGCCGTCTTCTGTGATCTGACTGATCCCGGCGAGCTGAAAGTTCTTTGCGAGTCCAAAGTCAGCGAGCTTCGCCTGCCAGCGGAGACCATTGCGGCCGATGAGAATGTTGCCCGGCTTCACATCCCGGTGGACGAAACCGCGCTCATGCGCAAACGACAGGGCGTCGAGAACTTGCCGCACGATGCCGCAGAAAAACGGTGTGCGCTGGGTAGCCGTCAACTTCTGTGTGAGCGTTTTCACATCGACGGCGTCGATCAACTCCATCGCGAAGATGACCCGTCCCGCGTGGTGCGCGGACTCGATGAATCGCACGATGCGCGGATGTTGCAACTGAGCCATGATCTCCGCTTCGCGGAGAAACATCTGCACGGCACCGCGCGAGGCGCCGGGAGCCGGGATGATGGTTTTGAGGGCTACGCGTTGACGCGTTGAGAGTTGCTCGGCTTCGTAGACCACGCCCATGGCGCCTTCGCCGAGCTTCCGGATCAGGCGGTAGCCAGGAACAGCCGAGAGGGCGGTTGTGGCGGTGGATGAAGCGGCGGAAGTCACCAGCGTCGGTGCAAGCGTCCCAAAGCCGCCGCGCTTCAGGACGGTCGGCGGCGGTTCCGCAGCCTGTTCCACATCGATCCGCAGCTCGGTCATGCCGAAGCGGACGCGATCGCCCGAATGCAGCAGAGTTCGCGATGCGGGTGAACCATTGATCTGCGTTCCGGAGGTGTTGCTCAGATGCTGGAGCACGCACCCGCTTTCCGTCACCTCGATCTGGCACTGATGCTCCGCCGCGAGGAGATCATACGGCAACGAGAGCGCCGCCTGTTCGTGCCGGCCGACGGAATAACGGCCGGGTCTGGTCCACACGGTTGACATCCCGGCATGCGGTCCTTCCGTGACCTTGACCTGCACTTGCAAAGCGGCAGCGGACATGTAGCGGTCTCTGCGATCTCGTACCTTGGCGAACGGCGGGGTCACTTTGAAGCGCGAGCACTCGCGAGGGGCTGCGGCACCGGGCGGGCGTCGATCAGCTTCGGAGTTCCCGCCAGATTGACGAGCAGCCGGGTTCCGTCCGGCGTGAACATCATCGTATTGCAAAGATGGCCTTGAGTGGGAAGGGAGAGCAACAGTTGGCCGGTTTCCGCGTGGAGGACCTGCAGCGTGTGTTGCTTGCCCGTCATCGCGATGTGCGGTTCGGTCGGGTGAAACGCGACGTCGGCTTCCCACCATGTGTGGGCCGGGATGTCTAAGGTTTTCTCGCCGGTCGTGACGTTCCACACTTTCAGGTCGCCTTCCCAGCCCTGGTCGACACCGCGTCGACTGGTGGTCGCAAGGCGTGACCCATCACCGTTGAACGAGAGGGCCAGTAGTTCGCCGTAGTGCCCGGTCAGTTCGTGCAACGTCGTCTTTGACTCGCAGTCCCAGAGACGCACGTTCCCGCGCTGATCTCCCGCGGCAAGAACCTTGCCGGTCGGATCAAACGCCAGGCACATGACCGGTGATTCGTGTTTCACGGATCCGACCTCATCACCGTCGCGTGTCCAGAGGCGAACCGTACTGTCCTGACCCGCGGTAGCGAATTGCGCCCCGTCCGGATGAAACGCGATGGCATGAATCGCTCCCGTATGCCCGCGGCATTCCGCCGCGGCCTTCTTCTCGTCACGGTCCCACACAACAGCGACGCCGTCCTGTTTCGCCATTACGACCCAGCGACCATCCGCGCTCAGGTCGAACTCCATCCGCGGGGCATCTGGAATGGTGATGGTGTCGACTTCACGTCCGGTCTTGGCATCATACAGATGCACGACACCGTTGTACTTCGGCGGCGTTGGAGCGGGTGCAGTTTGGCCGAGCTGCACGATCGGTTGCGGGACCTGCACCATCGTGTGTCCGCTGATCGCTGCGAAGCGTCCATCGCGCGACATGCGGACCCGCTTGACAAAATCATAGCTCGGCGGCTTGAATGCGATCGGCGGCAACCGCGGCGGGGA
>DASRYX010000504.1:0-2563 GCA_035686985.1 Planctomycetaceae bacterium
GCAACGCCGCCTGAAACAGTGCGTGCTGCCGGCGGGGGTACGCGATCACGCCCACGCCTTTCTGCCAGCGTGCGGCCCAGGCTTCACCGGCATCCACGTACATGCCGAGCCAGGCGATGACGAGCAGCCCCGCCGCCCACAGGGGCATCCATGTCCGGCCTTCCGCGGTCCACGTCTGCTGCAGACACCGGCCGGCGTAACCGAGCAACAGGCACCACAACGGCGCCGTTTCATATACGTAGTGCCAGCCGAAGATGCCGGCATACCAGTACGGCCAGTGCAGCGCATGTTGCGTCACGATCGAGCACGCAATGACCCGCCATCCCGCCGACATCCGCCGCCACAGCCACAATGCCATGATCAACGTGATCAACATCAACGGCAGATCGAATGTAAAGAACGCCGTCGACAGCAGCCGGTTCAGCACGTTGACCCACGCTTTGGCCGGCGTGAGGTTCTCGGCCCACGTGTCGTAACTTTCGAGGACCTTCGGCCCGAGATGCTGTTCGCCACGCACGACGTTGTTCAATCCGAAGACGTGCCGCGGCGTGTAGAGGTCCGTGTAAAGCTGATACGGCGACGTCCACCACTCGCCCGTCGTGCTGTGGTTGTACAGGAGCATTACGCCGATGCCGAACAACAGTGGCAACCCGAGCCCCGCGGCCATCGTGACCCGCGACCGAGCGTTCCCCTTTCCCAGGGCGATGAGCGCCCACACGCCGAACGGCAATGCAAACCCCGCCGCTGTGGCCGGTCGACAAAGCATCGCCGCAGCAAGTGACGCTCCTGCCAGCAACCACAGCACCAACCTTTGACTACGCATCGCGACCAGAAACGCCCACGTGAAAAAGAGCAGCGCCAGCAATGTGGGATGATGTCCGAGCAGCAGATTGCTGAACAACGCCGGTCCTGGCGCCGCGGCGAACGCCAGCCCAGCGATCCATCCCGTCAGCCGGTCCGCCAGCTCGCGCGCGATCCAGTACACCATCGCCGCGCTGGCCGCTCCCGCGATCCAATGGCCCAGATACGGCATGCCGATCGCCAGCCACGGCGCGATCCACAACCCCGTGCCCGGATAGTACCGGCTCGCCATCCGCCCCTCGTTCAGGACGTGCATCTGATCGAACAACTCGGGATGCTGCGACGAACTCGGCCAGCTGAAACGACCGGACAGCAGCGTCTCGGCCTGAAAGAGATAGCTGTATTCATCGTGATACGCCGGTGGCAAAGACCACTGCGGCCACGCCGTGGCAACCGACAGTCCAAACGCGATTGCGGCGATCACCACCGTAGCAATGACATCGCCGCGGGTGATGTTTCGAGTGTCGACAGGATCCGGGATCGATGGACGTCGTTCGCGGACCAGTCGCCACGCCAACATCCCGATCAGCAGCCATCCCAGCGTAAGCAGCGCGTGATCGGTCGACCACTCGGCAAACCGGCCCTCAAAGCCGAACCACGCGAGAACTATCGCCGCGAACCAGGCGAGCAAAGGCCCGATTCGTCCCACCGGTGGCTGTCTCAGCGCGGCAGGACCGATCACCGACACCGCTCACTTCCCGTCGGAGAATCAGGCCTCGGAGATGACGTCATCGAACACGGGCCAGTCATCTTCTTCCGCCGTCGGACGGACGACGAGAATCTCGGACTGCACGTCTTTCACATGCTGTCGCGGTGCCCGAGGCCGCCCGGCTTCCACATTCCGCACCTTGTACTCTTCCAGCGGGCGGTTGATGCGGATTTCAATGTTCGTCAGCTGATCGCCTTCATCGGGACAGACGAACGTGAACGCCGTTCCCTTGCTCTCCGCGGACGACAACCGGCCGGTCCGCCCCACGCGATGCACGTAATCATCGCAGTTTTCGGGAATGTCAAAGTTGATGATGTGCGACACGCCGCTGACATCGATGCCGCGGCCCATCACATCGGTCGCGATCAGCAGACGAATCTTCCCCTCGCGAAACTGTCTCATCACCCGGTCGCGCGACGACTGCGCCAGATCGCCGTGGATGAACTCGCAATCCGGCAATCGGCCGTCGAACTGCGCAAAGACTTTTTCCGCACCACGCTTGGTACGCGTAAACACAATTGCCTGCTGCGGTCGCTGTTCGATCAACAACTGCACCAGCACGCGCAACTTCCGGTCATGGTCGACCGAAATTGAATACTGTGCGATCGAAGTATGCCCGACGCCTTTCACCGACAGATCGACACGCTGCGGATCACGCATGTATTTCTGTGCGAGGCGTTCGACCGGCGGCGGCAAGGTCGCCGAGAGCAACAGCGTCTGGCGTTCGCTGGGGCAATGTTTCAGAATCCGCTCGATGTCGGGCCGGAAGCCGATGTCGAGCATGCGGTCGGCTTCATCCAGCACGACACACAGCAGATGGTCAAGGACGAGATCCTTGCGCATCATCAGATCAATCACGCGGCCGGGCGTGCCGATCACGATCTGGGCCCCGCGATGCAGCGCCGCAATCTGCGGCTTGAGCGGCTTGCCGCCCACCAGGCACACCGTGCTGACTTCATGACTGATCGTCAGCCGCTTCGCTTCGGCTTCCAC
>DASRYX010000505.1:0-8266 GCA_035686985.1 Planctomycetaceae bacterium
GGTTACGCCGTCAAACGCCGTGCACGTTAGTTGTCCTCGATGGGGTGGCTGCGTTGGAGCCCGCGACAACCCAGATAACAGCGCTGCCCTCTGGGGCGGCGAAGACTTCGCCCCAGCCACCCATCGGAAGCCCAGCCTTTCCCCAGGGTGGGTTTCTTTCTCGCTCGATTGCCACGATCCTGACAGCACCGTGCGCGCATTGCGGGATGCCGCCCGCGCCGTTTAGACTCGCACGATGCAATCTCCGTGCGAATCCACCGGTGCGTCTCTCAACGAGCCAACAGCGCGGCGCGGCGGCGTGTCGTGGCCGCTCGTGATCATCGTGGCGTCGCTGGGATTGCTCAGCGTGCTGCTCGCGAGCCTCGTGTTCATGTCGCCGATGGACCCGCCAGTGCCGGCTCCCGGTTCCATCCCGGTGGGTAAACCTGCGGCCTCGCCGCTGACGGTCTATTGTGCGGCGAGTAATCGGGCCGTGATGGAAGCCGTGCGGAAGGACTATGAAGCGGAGTTCGGCACGCCGGTGCAGGTGCAATACGGGGCATCGCAGGCACTGCTGGCGTCGATCGGGGTCTCTCGCACGGGGGATGTGTATCTCCCTGCGGATGACAGTTTCGTGGCCAAGGCGCGTGATCGAAACCTTGTCGCCAGTGACGCTCCCCTCGCGGACATGCATGCGGTGCTCGCCGTCTTGAAAGGCAACCCGCATGGCATCACGACGCTTGCTGATCTCCTGACCAAAGAGCTGCGACTCGCACAGGGGAACCCTGAGTCCACCGGCATCGGCGTCGTCACGCAGCGAACCCTGAGCGCCTTGGGCCAATGGGACGCACTCAAGGCGAAGACCACCGTGTTCAAGACGACGGTGAACGAGGTCGCGAACGATGTGAAGTTGCAGGCTGTTGACGCGGGGATCGTGTATGACGTCGTGCTGCATGACTATGAAACGCTGGAAGCCGTGACGCTTCCGGAGCTGCGCGACGCCCGGTCGCGGGTCGCCGTCTGTGTGCTGACGACGAGCGCTCAACCGCAAGCCGCCCAACACTTCGTCCGGTATCTCGGTGCGAGCGACCGGGGCCTGAAACGGTACGCCGAGTTCGGCTTCCAACCCGTCGCCGGCGAACCGTGGAGCGATCCGTCACAGGCCGCACAGCCATGACAGAGTCATCGGGATCTTTCAGGGAGGGCGAAGCTCCTGCTGAGCCGCGTATGATTCCCAGCGTTCTGCCTCGCAGCGGCTCAGCGGGAGCTTCGCCCTCCCGAAGAGAGATGCATCGTGCGGGGAGTGACGTGCCGTTCTTCACCACGCTGGCAATTCTTGGCGGCGGCTATCTGCTGCTGATTGTCGCCCTGCTCGTCGCGGATGTCGCGTACACCACGCCGGGCGATTTTCGACACGCGCTGGCCAAACCCGAGATTCAATCCGCCATCCGGCTAACGCTCATGACGTGCACGGTCTCGGCGCTGATGTCGTTGTGGGTCGCCACGCCGCTGGGCTATTCTCTCTCGCGATTTCATTTCCGCGGGCGATGGGTGATCGACCTGATTCTCGATGTGCCGGTGGTGCTGCCGCCGCTGGTGTTCGGGTTGAGCTTGCTGATTCTGTTTCACATTCCGATTGCCGGGACGAACCTCGAATCGCTGGTGCAGACGGGGCTCGGTTATCGCGTGACGTATCAGCCGATCGCGGTGGTGCTCGCGCAGTTTTCCGTGGCGTGTGCGTTCGCCGTGCAGACGATGCGCGTGGCGTTTGATCAGATTGATCCGCGGGCCGAAATGGTCGCCTTGACGCTAGGCTGCCGGCGGAGTCAGGCGTTTCTGCGTGTCGTGTTGCCACAGGCGTGGCGGGGCGTGATCACCGCATTCACTGTGGCGTGGGCACGATCGCTGGGCGAGTTTGGACCGATTCTCGTCTTCGCCGGCACCACACGCATGAAAACGGAAGTCCTGTCAACCAGCGTGTACCTCGAACTGAGCGTGGGGGACCTCGAAGCCGCGGTTGCGGTGTCACTGCTGATGGTCCTCGCGGCGATGCTGGTGCTCGGCATCGTACGGCTGCTCGGCGTGGAGCGCACGCGATGATCGCCCTCCGCGATGTCTCCATCCGCTCGGGATCGTTCGTGCTGAGTGGCATTCATTTGAACGTGCCGACCGGTCAATACGCAGTGCTGATGGGCGCGACAGGACAGGGCAAGACGACGATCCTTGAAGCCGTTTGCGGCTTGCGGTCGGTGATCGCCGGGCAGGTGCTGATTGATCACGTCGACATGACACGATGGAAGCCGGCGAACCGGGGCATCGGGTACGTGCCGCAGGATCTCGCACTCTTTCCCACGATGACGGTGCGCGAACATCTGGAATTCGCGCTGCGGTTACGCCGGGCAAGCCGGGCCGTGCTACATGAACGGGTCGAAGAACTATCGCACGTCCTCGGCATTGAAGCGCTGCTGCCGCGCGGCGTGCAGCATCTTAGCGGCGGCGAAGCGCAGCGGGTCGCCCTCGGCCGCGCGCTGGCGTTTGATCCGCATGTGCTGTTGCTCGATGAACCCCTCGCGGCCCTTGATGAAACCACACGACACCGTCTGTGCGATCTGTTACGCAGCCTGCAACGCAGCCGGGGGTTGACCACGCTGCACGTGACTCACAGCCGTCACGAAGCTCAGTGGCTTGCGGACTGCCTGTTCGTGATGGAGAACCGCGCGGTGAGCGAACGGGCTCTCACGGAACTGGCAAGTCTCGCTCCGCAAACCGAGTCCCCGGGTGGCGGGGCCGCACAGCGATAGCGGAGCCCACAAACCGCTTACACCATACCGAACCAGATCAGCCACAGCGTCATCGCGATCCCGTACGGGGCGATCCAGATCACCGTTAAGCCGAACAACAGCAGCACGCCTTTCCAACCCCGCGTGCGCAGGCAGTACCAGATCGTTGCCAGCGGCAGACACAGACAACAGAGAAAACCAAAGTCAAAGCACGGGGTCTGACGCCGTCGACGGGCATCCGCCTCAATCCAGCAGGCGAGCAACGCACTCCAGCCAAACGAGAGAGTGGCTTCAGCTTCACCGGGCATTACGGAATTCATCTGCATCGTGCCGACCATGAACACGGTCTGCAGCACGCTGAGTAGCACCAGCGGCATCAGGGGATGAAACACGATTTTCGTCATGAGCACGTTCTCAAGAGGACCGCTCACGAATATCAGCGAGTCGATTATCCAAGTCGCAGATGACAAGAATCAAGGCTTGGGTATGACGACGCACTGGGTAGCCGGGAAGCCCCGGAGAGTTCAGCGTCGCCCCTTCCGGGGCTTCCCGGCGGTCCAGCCCCGGCCACCCACAACTCACCTGAAATGCGCGCGATTTCCGTGATCCGCCGTGCTCGCTCCTGCGTTTACCCTAATGGAAGGGACGCCCGAAAGGAGTTCCGGAGGGAACCGGACGCCCGTCGCCGTCAGCCGCAGGAGTGAGTATGGTGAGTCTGGGACGTAACAAGAGGCAGTTCCGCGACCGAGGGTGAGTTCCACTCATCCGAGCTGAGAGCCCTGAGGGGTTCTCAATCCTGCCCGTGGGGAATTCTGGCTCACCCGCTCGCGGAACTGGTCGTTTTCACAGCCGCTATAGTGCGGCTGTTTTCGTTGATGGGCCGTCTAGTGTAGGGTCCGCTGTGCGGACCGTCGTCTGAACGAAGATGGTTCGCACAGCGGACCCTACGTCACTCATCGCCACTCGCGGATTCGTCCCAGCTATCGGCGCCGATGAGAGGGACGAACAGGAAATCGCCGAGGTCTTCCGCTTCCACCTGGCCCCAGCGTTTCACATACCGCCGCATGCGTTGTCGGTGTGGCTCATCGCCGATGGGAATCACGATCCGTCCGCCTTCCCGCAACTGGTCGACATACGCCTGCGGCAGGTGATTCCCCCCCGCGGTGACGATGATGCCGTCGAACGGGGCATCTTCGGGAACGCCGAGCGTGCCATCGCCGAGAATCACACGAACGTTAGTCATGTTCAGCCGCTGCAACCGCGCCGCGGCGGCTTCGGCGAGATCGGGCAACCGTTCGATCGTCACCACGTCCCGCGCGAGCTGTCCCAGAACCGCGGCTCCGTAGCCCGAACCGGTCCCGACTTCCAGGACCTTGTCAGTCGGTTTGACACGGAGCGCCTGGCACATGAACGCGACGGTGTAAGGCTGCGAGATCGTCTGCCGTGAACCGATGGGAAGCGGCCGGTCCTCGTAGGCCAGCGTCTGCTGTCCCCCGGAGACAAACGCCTCCCGCGGCACCGTGTTCATTGCAGCAAGAACGCGTTCGTCGGTGATGCCCCGGTCGCGGAGCAGCGCCACCATCAATTCCCGCTGCCGGCCGGGATCTGTTCCGGGAAGTCGGGTGGGCATCATCGCGTCTCCGTTGCGTCACGGGAGAGTTTCCGTTTCCGATTGTACCACGTGACTGGCAGGCAAGAGTGGATAGTGGTCAGTGGTCGGTCGAGAAGACGAAGTCGCCTGGTTCCGTCACGATCCATAAACCACTGACAACTAACCACGGCCCACTGACAACTCTCCCGCAGCCTTGTCCGGCGGGTTCACGCGGCTATACTTCCGGGAAGACAATGCCTCGACCGCGGGACGGGCGCCCACGCCGCCGGGTCGATTTTCTCCCCCACTGCAGAGGATTTACGCTCCATGTCCGTTCGCGTCGGCCAACCGGCTCCCGAGTTCTCCGTACAAGCCTACGATCGCACCAAGGACGGCACCGATCACCAGTTCAAAGATGTGAAACTGTCGGACTACAAGGGAAAGTGGGTCTGCCTCTACTTCTACCCGCTCGACTTCACGTTCGTCTGCCCCACCGAAATCGTCCAGTTCAACAACGCCGTCGGTGACTTCGCCGACCGCGAATGCGTGGTCCTCACCGCCAGCACCGACAGCGTCTTCTCGCACAAAGGCTGGTGCGACAGCCACGACGATCTGAAGAAGATGAAGCACCTGATGCTCGCCGACACGACGCACTCGCTGTCGCAGGGCTTCGGCGTGCTCAAGGAAGATCAGGGCATCGCCTACCGTGGCACGTTCCTCATCGATCCGCAGGGCGTCGTCCGCTGGGTCTCGGTGAACGATCTGTCGGTCGGCCGCAACGTTGACGAAGTCATCCGTATTCTCGACGCCCTCCAGACGGACAAGCTCTGTCCGTGTAACTGGAACAAGGGTGACAAGACCCTCAACTAAACTGTTGAAATCGTTTTCACGCAGAAGCCCAGGGATTGCATCCCTGGGTTTCTTTGCACCTGTGGATCACAAAATGCCGCGCATTGCTCCCGTGCCTGTGGAATCTGCAACCGACAAGACCGCGCAGACGTACGAGCGCCTGCGGGAACTCTTCGACGACGCCCCGCTCCCCGCGCCGTTCCTGCTCTACGGCAGCGTCCCGGCGTTCCTGCAGGACTTCTACATGAACGTCAAGAAGTTCTGCCTGACGGAGGGCAAGCTCGACGTGAAGACCAAGACGGTCATCGCACTGGCAGTCTCGGGTAATGCGGGTTGCGAACCGTGGACGGAGTTCTTCGCCACACGATTGAAGTCGCTCGGCGGCAATGACCAGACGGTGGCCGATGTCGCCGCGGTCTCCTCGGCGTGTTCGATGTACAACGTGTACTTCAAATTCCGCGAGCTGAGTGGCAGCTCGCTCTTCAGCGGCATGGCGGTCGGCCTGCGGGCCCACACGTTCGCGGGAACCTCGCTCGACGATCGAACTGTCGAGCTGATCAACATTGCGATCAGCGACATCAACAGCTGCAAGCCCTGCACCGAAGGCCACGTGGCGAAGGCGCGCGAGCTGGGCGTCTCCGACGACGCGCTGCTGGAGACCATTCAAGCCGCCGCGACGATGCAGGCGGGCATCCAGTTCCTGAAACACGCGGGGGTCAGTTGAGAGTGAATAGTTAAGAGTTGAGAGAAACACTCTCGCTTGCGCTTTGCCGATCCCAGGACTCGCCCTCATCCATGTCCCCCCCGCGGCTCTTCGTCGGCAACTTCGATTTCGAGCACCGCCTCGCCGACCCACAGCGCGTGTTACCCCGCCGCATCGACGAGTTGAACGCCGATCTCGCGTGGTCGTGGCTGGCCCTCGCGCGAGATGGCGACATGCTCTGGACCCCACGCCCTCCCGGCCGGAGATTCGCTATGTTACCGATTGGCGCGACGTAGAAACGCATGTCGAACTCGTGCCGTGGGGTTGGACCGAGGATCTGCTGCTGACCGCGCGCGTCAAACGCTGGCACCATCCCCAAGTTGATCCAGCCGTCGTGAAATGGGCGAACTCCCGCCGCATGTCCGCAGAGATGGAAACCACGTTGGGGTGCGGTCTGCCCGGTGCGAAAGCGTGCCGCTCGCTGGACGAGGTGGCCTTGGCTATCACCGCCCTGCCCGAACCCAGGCGCTGGGTCGTGAAAGCCGAGTTCGGTATGTCGGGACGAGAGCGCCAGGTCGGACAAGGCCCGCTCACCACTCCCGCCGCGAACTGGATCACCCGCCGGCTTGTCGCCGAGGGTGTTGTCTTCTTCGAACCGTGGGTTGATCGCCTCGATGAGGTCGGCATTCTGTTCGATGTTCCCATCACCGGTGATCCGATCCTCGTCGGCGTCGCCCCGATGCTGATCGCCCCCGGCGGCCACTACCGCGGCAGCTGGTTCGCACCACCGGTGACCGAATCCCCGTGCTGGACAGAAGCGGTGACGATCGCCACGAACGCCGCACGCCAACTGCAAGCGCGCGGCTATGTCGGCCCGCTCGGCATCGACGCGATGCACTATCGGCTACCCGATGGCACCACCGGCGTGCGACCGCTGCAGGACATCAACGCCCGCTGGTCCATGGGCCGCCTCGCGTGGAACTGGCGCACGCAGTTCGCCGATGCCACCTGCGGTTACTGGTGGCACGGCCCGAAAACCGCGTTCAACGCCGGTGAACATCTCACCGCGTGGCCGCTGACGCAATCCCCACACGTGCTGCGTACATCGCCCGCCCACACCGAGCATGTCGCCGCATTGGTCTGGACTTGATGGCTGAACTCACGTCGTCGGAATTCCACCATCCACTGTCGGCGCGACCCGACGATAAACCCGCCCAGCACGTTCCAATTCGGCAATCTGCCCCCGCTCTGCACAATGTCGAAGGTGTTCTAATCTCCGGATGGTTTCCGGGCGGAAGCACGGTTCATGCGGCGCATCGGGTGGATAGACCAACTCCACGTCCACCGCTACCGCAAAGTCTCCCGCGGAAATCCATTCGACAGATTTTTCGACTCGACTCGAAGGAGGAACGCCGGTGCTCATATCCCATCTCCGAAAAAATGAACGGCGGGTGGCCGGGGCTGAAGTGTACTCGCGAAGCCCCGGTTGGAGCAGCGCAGCCCGTAACCGGGGCTTCCTTCCGATGGTCGTCCAGCCCCGACCACCCCGCCGCTGCAATTATTGGTATTGGCCTTCTTCGCGCCAGAGGATGTGATGCGCAAGAACGCGATTAGCGCCATCTCTACTCCACAGCTTCATACAGTCCCAGTATGCCATCTGTAAACTTGGTGAGAGATCATCAACCACGCAAATAATTGGTCGGTAAAAACCTGCCGTTCTGCTGCTGACACCGATGGACTTTGACGCGAGCATCATCGCCGGCCCCATCGAGAGCGGGTACGCCAGCATGAGGGCGGGAATAAGCCATAGCCATCTCGCGCGCGTCCATTTCCACGGCGCGAACCAGACGATGCGCTTCGGCAGCGGCGGGAGTTGGTCCATCCTGAGATTGTATCAGTGAAATCCTGCCGACGATGCGCCGTTGCCTGATCGCCCCGACGGGGCGAGGGGTTGTAGCCACGGGTGAAGCGCAGCGCAACCCGTGGACCAGTGTCGCGTGGGGTAACTTGCCCCGGCAGGGGCAAAGGAAGCGCGCGATCCGCACTTCGCTTCCCTCATCCCTTCGGGATTTGTCCTGTTTTACTACCATTCCACGGGTTGCGCTGCGCTTCACCCGTGGCTACATTCCCGCGGCCCCTGCCGGGGCCAAACCTCCCGACGCGTCGACATCACCGGCCATTCCTGCCGATCTCCTGTTGACACGTTTTTTCCGCGGCTGATATAACCCGCCGCCTTGTTTTCGACGGGCAGGGAGGCTCGCCGCGCGCTCTATCACGGGCGGTGTCTCCGCGCACTCCGGTCGAAACGGGGTTAAGGGGGCATCAGCGCATGTGCGGAATCGTCGGGGCACTGTCGTTTTCGGA
>DASRYX010000506.1:0-2551 GCA_035686985.1 Planctomycetaceae bacterium
CTTCCTGGCGGACAATAATCAGTCACCCAAGGTCCAAATCATCGGTCTGACGGAGCAACTGATCGGCGACAAGACGGCATCCCCGCCATCGCGATTCGCTTACTGCGGAAATGTCGCGCCGGTCGCTTTGCCAGAACATGCCGTTCACACCCTGCAACGAATGGGAGAAGTTCTCACGGAATCGACCGCGCAGCGCGGATTGTTCGGTATCGATTTCATCTGGGACGGCACCACGCCGTGGGTAGTGGAAGTCAATCCACGATACACGGCGTCGTGCGAATTGCTGGAGCTGTCACTCGGCCGGGCGCTGCTGCGCGATCACTGGCAGGCGTGGTTGCCAAAGGAACCATTGCCGCCGTTGCCGGAACCGCCGCGATCCCGACCCGGCGTGATCGGTAAACTCATTCTCTATGCTCGCACGGCGGTGACGGCTCCCGATCTGTCACGCTTCCTGCGGCCGCGTTCGCCATGGACCGTGCCGTTTCTCGCCGACATTCCGAGACAAGGGACCACGTTTTCGCTGGGCGATCCGATGTGCACTGTCTTTGCCACAGCTGCGACCGCGGAAGAATGCCGCCAGAAGCTGTATCGTCGCGCTGCGCGGGTCCGGCGGTGGTTCGGCGATAACTCTGTTCCACCCGCTTCCGGCCCGTGACTTCTTGATCAGGGTGATCGCCGCCGCTACACTCAGTTCCGTTGATCAACCGCCCGCAACCCTCTGAACTTCAAAAGACTTGGAGAAATGTCGAAAGCCAACGACGCACGCATCAAAATGGCGGCCCTGGAAGTCGAGCCGATGACCTACAGGACGCCCATCAAGTTTGGCGGGCGGGTGATCGAAAAATCATTCCTGTTGAATGTCACCCTGGAAATGGAGTCGCGCGACGGTAAGCGACATGCCACCGGGATTGGCAGCATGCCCATCGGCAACGTCTGGGCCTGGCCGTCCTCGACCGTGACCTCGGATCAGGCCGAAGCCGCGATGCGGACGTTTGCCGAAGAGATCGTTGATCTCGGCAGCGTCTGCACGGAATATGGCCACCCGATCGATCTGGGGTATCATCTCTCGGCGGAATATGAGCATACCGCCAAGCGCATCTGTCAGCGGATGAAACTGCCGGAGACGATGCCGGAACTCGCGCGACTCGTCGCTGCGAGTCCGTTCGATGCGGCGCTACACGACGCCTACGGCCGTCTGCACGGTCAGAATTCATACAACGTGCTGACCTCGAAGTACATGAATCATGACTTGTCGGAATACCTCGACAAGCAGTTCGCCGGGGAGTATCTCGACCAGTACACGCTGCGGGAACCGAAGCCGCAGATGCCGTTGTACCACCTCGTGGGAGCGCTCGATCCGCTCACCGACGCCGATATCACGAAGAAAGTCGGCGACGGTCTGCCCGAAACGCTCGCGCAGTGGATTCCGTACAACGGCTTGACGCACATGAAGATCAAGCTGGCCGGCGATGATTTCGATTGGGACGTGAACCGCGTGCTCGGTGTCGAGAAGGTCGCCGTTGAGCAGCAGGCCAAGCGCGGCTGCAAGGAATGGTTCTACTCGCTGGATTTCAACGAGAAGTGCGCCAACGTTGACTACGTCGTTGACTTTCTCACGAAGTTGCAGAAAGAAGCCCCCGCGGCGTTCGCCCGCATTCAGTACGTCGAGCAACCGACGCATCGCGATTTGAAGTCGCATCCTGATCAGAAGATGCACAAGGCGGCCGCGCTGAAGCCGGTCATCATTGATGAATCGCTGGTGGATTACGATTCGCTGCTGCTCAGTCGCGAGATGGGTTACACCGGCGTCGCGCTGAAAGCCTGCAAAGGCCAGACGGAGTCGCTTCTGCTCGGCGCGGCCGCGCAGAAATTCGGGCTGTTCCTGTGCGTGCAGGATCTGACGTGTCCCGGTTATTCGTTCCTGCACTCGGCGAGTCTCGCCGCACGGATCCCGGGCATCGCGGCGATTGAAGGCAACGGCCGCCAGTACTGTCCGAAGCACAACCGCGAGTTCGCCAAGCGCTACGCTGGGATGTTCGACATCAAGAACGGCACCGTGCAGACGGGCCTGCTCGACGGCGAAGGCCTCGGGTTCGAATAACGATTTCACGCCGGTTGCGGGCGGTCGCGTTCGTGGTCGACGATGCACAGAAAGCCGAATGGCTCGGAGCCGTCGTTGCGGAGTTGATGCGCTCGCAACGACGGCACATACGCTATGTCCCACGGAGCCATCGGCTGCACTGATTCGCCGGAAACCAGCGTTCCCTGACCCCGCACGCCAATCACGACGTGCGCATGGACGTGCTTCTCGCGGCTGGAATATCCGCCCGGTGCGATCTCGAAGTACCGCAAATCAAACGCGGTCGACTCTCCAAAGGCCCCGATGAGTTCCGTGCGGTTGACATCGCGGAACGGCAACCGATCATCGGGCTTGTAGGCCGTAGCGGGACGTCCGTGCCACGAGAAATCCGGATGGAACCGCAGATGTTCGAGAATCGCCAAGGCCGTCTTCGGCACCGGCAATTCGCACGCGGACACCCATTCTTCTTGT
>DASRYX010000507.1:0-4348 GCA_035686985.1 Planctomycetaceae bacterium
ATTCGCTCTTCTTCTCGAACTCGGCGTCGATCACGCCGTCGTCTTTGCCGCCGGCGGGTTGACCGTCGCCGCCTGGAGCGGGGCCGGCTCCACCCGCCGCACCTTGCATGTGCTGGGCCATGGCGTAGCTGGCTTGTTGCAGGCCCTCCACGGCGCTGTTCAGGGCACCGAGGTCGTCGCCCTTCTCAGTTTCTTTTACCTTGGCGATGGCGGCTTCGATCGCGGACTTGGACCCCGCGTCGAGTTTGCTGCCATGTTCCTTCAACATCTTTTCGACATCGTAGACCGTGGTCGAGGCCTTGTTCTTTGCTTCGGCGAGTTCGCGACGGCGCTTGTCTTCGGCCGCATGCGATTCCGCATCGCGCTTCATGCGTTCGACTTCCGCCGTGTCGATGCCACTCGCATTCTGGACCTTGACGGTCTGTTCCTTGCCGCTCCCCGTATCCTTGGCTTTGACGCTGAGGATCCCGTTGACGTCGATGTCGAAGGAGACTTCGACCTTCGGCACGCCGCGCGGAGCAGGGGGGATGCCGTCGAGATTGAACTGGCTCAGCAGACGGTTGTCGCGGGCCATCGGGCGTTCACCCTGATAGACGCTGACCGTCACCGCGGTTTGACCGTCGGCCGCCGTCGAGAACGTTTCCTTCTTGGTGACCGGGATCGTGGTGTTGCGCTCCACGAGGACGGTCATGATGCCGCCTTCGGTTTCAATACCGAGGGACAGCGGCGTCACGTCGAAGAGGACCATGTCCTTCACGTCGCCGGTGATGATCGCGCCTTGAATGGCCGCACCGATCGACACGACTTCGTCCGGGTTCACACCGCGATGCGGCTCTTTGCCCTGGAACAGTTTCTTGACGAACTCCTGGACCTTCGGCACTCGGGTCGAACCACCGACGAGCACAACTTCGTCGATCTGGTCCGGTTTCAACTTCGCATCGCGGAGCGCGCTTTCGACCGGAATGCGGCAGCGTTCGACGAGATCGTCGATCAACCGTTCAAACTCAGCGCGAGTAATCGTGAGCTGCAGGTGCTTCGCGCCGCTGGCATCGGCCGTAATGAACGGCAGGTTGATGTCGGTGCTTTGCTGGGTCGACAGTTCCTTCTTGGCTTTTTCCGCGGCTTCACGCAGACGCTGGAGCGCCATCGCGTCCTTGCGGAGGTCGATGCCGTTCTCCTGCTGGAACTTGTCGGAGACGAACTGCACGAGCCGGTTGTCGAAGTCATCGCCCCCGAGGTGCGTGTCCCCGTTGGTGCTGAGAACTTCAATCACGTCATCTTCGACTTCGAGGACGGAAATGTCGAACGTGCCGCCGCCGAGGTCGAACACGGCGATCTTTTCGTTCTTCTTGGTTTGCAGGCCATACGCCAGCGCGGCCGCGGTCGGCTCGTTGATAATGCGCTCGACTTTGAGACCGGCAATGTCGCCGGCATCCTTGGTCGCCTGTCGCTGAGCATCGTTGAAGTACGCGGGGACCGTCACCACGGCGCGGGTGACCGTGTGACCGAGGTAGGCTTCCGCGGCTTCTTTCAGCTTGCGGAGAACCATCGCCGAAATTTCCGGCGGCGTGTAGGTCTTGCCGTGGACTTCGACTTTCACGTACTCGCTCGGTCCGCCGACGACTTTGTACGGCACGATCTTTTCTTCGGATTCGACTTCCGAATGGCGTCGACCCATGAAGCGTTTGATTGAGTAAATCGTGTTCTTGGGATTGGTGACGGCTTGACGTTTCGCGGGATCGCCCACAAGTCGATCGCCCTTTTCCGTGAAGGCGACCACGCTGGGGGTCAGGCGGTTGCCGTCCTGGTTGGCGATCACTTTGACCTCGCCCCCTTCCATGATCGAAACCACGGAGTTGGTGGTGCCGAGGTCAATGCCGATGATCTTTTCCTGGATGGCCATAAGTACTTTGCTCCCAAAAGTGTTGAGGGCGATTCGTGTGAGCTTAATCTCGCCGGGACCGACTTGCAGACGGCAGTCGAATAACGATGTGAACGCCGAAAGCAAACGCTGCGCCAACGTCGGGCCATGTTCGTATAGCTTCGCTTAAAGCATTGTACTGAATCGATTTGAGAAAGGAATCCCTTACATTTTGTGCAGCTCGCTGGAATCAAGTCCGTCAAAATGGCATAGCCACGATCGGGAGAGGAAAGCGGCGATTGCTGCCAAAATGGCGTAATGAGAGGTTTTGTGGATTTGGCAGCCGATTTCAAGGCAAGTCGTCTGCGGTTCTTCCCGCCGCCGCTTGACAATCGTCGAAACTCACCGGTACAAAACGACCTGTGATAGAAGTTCGATTCGGCTGGCTCACGAGTTCTGAACATGCGTTCCGAACTCGCTTGCGGGAATGGTCGCCGCTGGAAGCCGTAATTGATATAAAGTTCATTTGCAACTGTGGTTAGGTCGACGATTGCTCCAACGGAGGGAGCTGCGTCGCGGTAGGGGGTGGCATGTCGAGCAAGCCGGTGCCCAAGAAACGTCCTAAATCGAGCTCCGCACCGGCTGCGACCGCAAGATCGGCAGCAGCGGCCGCCGCAAATGCGAAGGCTAACGCCGAAAATGACTTAAAGCGGATTGACCAGGACATCCTCAAGCTTGTCAACAAGCGGGCGGAGGTCACTGCGAAACTGCTGGAAGCCGCGCACGAACGCCGGACGCTGACCTACGATCCGCGGAGCGATGACGATCTCTACGCCCGCCTCGAAGCCGACAACCACGGACCCCTGACCGGCCGTGCCGTCCGCGGAATCTTCCGACAGATCATCAGTGCCGTTCGAAACCAGGTCCGCACGCAACGGGTGGCGTATCTCGGCCCGGCTTACAGCTTTACTCATATTGCTGCAATTGAACGCTTCGGCGAATCGGCCGATCTGATCCCGGTGAACACAATCTCGGCGGTCTTCGAAGAAGTGAACCGCGGGCACGCCGACTTCGGTCTGGTGCCGATTGAGAACAGCACCGACGGCCGGATCATCGACACGCTGGACATGTTCACGCGGTTGCCGCTGCGGATCTGCGGGGAAGTGCAACTCGCGATTCATCACAATCTGCTCGGCAAGTCGCAACGGGCCGATGTGACGGAGATCTACAGCAAGCCGCAGGCGTTGTCGCAGTGCCGGGACTGGCTGAGCCGCAACATGCCGCACGCCCGTCCGATCGAAGTCGCGAGTACCTCGACGGCGGCCCAACTCGCGCGAGACAAGCCCGGCGTCGCCGCGATTGCCAGCCGGCAGGCGGCAATGGAGTACAACCTCAACATTCTCGCCGAGAACATTGAGGACAATAAGAACAACGTGACGCGGTTCGCGGTGATCGGTGACAAGCCGGTCGGCCCGAGCGGGCGCGATCGTACCTCGATTCTGCTGCAGATTCCGCACAAGCCGGGCGCGTTGTCCGATGCGTTGAATCTCTTCAAGACGAGCAAGCTGAATCTCACGTGGATTGAGTCGTTCCCGTTGCGTGGACCGGAAAGCGGGTACATCTTCTTCATCGATTGTGAAGGCCACGCGAAAGACGCGAAGGTAAAGCGGGCGCTTGAAGAACTCGCGTCGATGGCGGTGCGGATGGAAGTGCTCGGGTCGTATCCGCGCAGCGAAGCGGTGGAGTAAGCGCGAACAAGCCCGAAGCGCGAGCGCCGGGTGTATTATGGAAGAGAACCCGTCGCTTGCGCTTCGGGCTTGTCTGCGATAATAAAGACGGATTGGACGCATGCGACGTTTGTTTGTGGCCGGCAACTGGAAGATGAACACGACCGGCGCGGTCGGAACCGCGCTGGCGTCGGCGATTGCCGCCGAGGTGACGCAATCGAAGCCGGCGGTGGATATCGCGGTCTGTCCGCCGTCGCCGTATCTGTCGACGGTAAAAGCCGCGCTCGGTTCCAGCCCCGTCTTCCTTGGTGCCCAGAACGCCTACTTTGCCGCTCCGGGAGCCTTCACCGGCGAAGTCGGTCTCGACATGCTGACGGATGTCGGGGTCCAGTGGGTGATTCTTGGTCACAGCGAGCGCCGGGCCATCTTCGGCGAAACCGACGAAGTGATCAACAAAAAGGTCGCGGCGACACTGCAGAAGAATCTCGGCGTGATTCTGTGCATCGGTGAGTTGCTCGCCGATCGTCAGGGCAACAAGACGGAAGCGGTCTTGGAAACGCAGCTGACCGGGGGGCTCGCCAATATCGATGCCGCCGCGATGAAGTCGATCGTGCTGGCTTACGAGCCGGTCTGGGCGATTGGAACCGGGGTCACCGCGACGCCGCAGCAGGCCCAGGACACGCACAAATTCATTCGTAATTGGCTCACCAAGAGGTACAATGCCGAGGTTGCGGCGGCGACTCGCATCCAGTATGGCGGC
>DASRYX010000508.1:0-7202 GCA_035686985.1 Planctomycetaceae bacterium
GTGCTGGATGACGCCGCACCGCAATATGCCACGCTGAAAGATTATCAGTATTCCGCATCGGTGTATGACATCTGCGGGGCCAACCCGCGGAATTGCCGTCCCCCTGGGGAGTGGAACACGCTCGAGATCAACCGCACGGCGAACCAGGTAACAACGGTTCACAACGGGCAGATTGTGGTCAACATCACCAACGAATCACACCCGCTGCTGGCGCTCCGTAAGACGAACGGCTTCCTCGGCCTGCAGAATCACAGCACGGTGGTGACGTTCCGCAACCTGCGCATCGGCCCGGCGATGGACTATCCCAAGCCCGCGGCACAGTGACCCGCTTCAATGCCGGGCGTCTGCTTTGGACGCCCGGCATTTGCCTTTTAAAGTGAACCGCACTCATCGTGAATTGAAATGCAGATGCCGGGCATTGAGGAGAATGCCCGGCATCAAGAATGGAGTCTCCGCTGATGTTTGTGCTCTATTGGTTGCTCGCGTGGATCAAGGACAACGCGCCCGAGCTGTGGCGGTTGATTCTGGAGATCTTCAACATCGGTTGACGCGTTGAGTTATTTGTTCTTCCACAGATTCAACGTGATGTGCGCCTGGCCCTGGTGATGGCCTTCGTGCCAGCAGATGACCTGCAGCACGCGGGCGAGGTTCCAGCCGCGTTCTTTGAACCACTCGGGGATCGTGTCGAGGTCATTGTCGCTGAACTGTCCCAGCGCGGCTTTGAGATGCACGCGGGATTGCTCCAGTACCTCGCGAATGGTGGCGACGGACGGGATGTTGTCATCCGGTGTGCTGCCCCCTTTGAACCGTGGCACCAGATCGGCATAAGCCGGCGGCCGACCGATGAGGCGTTCGGTTCCGAACAGCTCTTCGGTGATGCCGATGTGCATCAGCTGCCACGCGATGTGGGCGCGACCCGACCCCGGTCGCCAGCCGAGAACGGCCGCGGGATCCGCTTGCTTGGCGACCTCATCCAGCGTTGCCAGCGTTCGCATGCGGTTCTGGTCCATGACCTGCATGTAGACATCGATCGCGCTCATCAATTCTGCTCCGTAGGGCACTGGACGTTACTGTTCCGTCTGGAAAAGATCGCCGTCAGGCCATTGTTCGATCGTCTTTAAGGTTTCCACAATCTCATCCATCGCCGCATCCGCGACGCGGTTTGAGATCGGGCTGGTTCGCGTATTGAACAGCACGATGATATTGCGGCCGTCGGCTTGATGTCGCAACCGAGTGTTGGTGCCGGGGAGCGAACCGCTGTGACCCATGAAAGCTGACTTGCCTTCGTCGTTCGTTGTGACGGACCAGCCGAGGGCGTAGTACGTCGGCAGCGGTTTGCCGTTTTCGTCGTGCCCCGCACGACCGGGCGGCCGCGCGAACATTGTTTCAATCGAGGCGGGTTTCAGAACCGGACATTTCTCCGAGTCATCGAAGGCACACGCGAACCGGGCGAGATCGACGGCCGACGACAGCCACGCACCGTGCGCATCCATGGCTTCGAGATTCCAAGCCCCATAAGCCGCCGGAACGCGCTCGTGGAGATCCGCCGCGAAGTCGGAGGTCCCCGCATACGGATCGTAATACCGCACTTCATTCGGCTGACGTTGTTCGATCCGCGTGTGACCGAGGTGCATATCCTTGATGCCCATGGGCCGGAAGATCGCGTCGGTCATATAGTCGCCGTAAGGCTTTTCAGTCAGTTTTTCGATCACGCGGCCGAGCAGGCAGTAGCCGTAATTGGAATAGGCGTACCGTTCGCCGGGGCTGAAATCGAGCGGGTGGCCACTCATCACCTTGATGACTTCAGCCGGGCCGGCAGGCGGATCGGTTCCGAGCAACTTCGCGAAGTCAACGGCCTTGAACATCGCATCGAACGACAGGTCACGGTCCCAGCCGCCGCGATGTTCCAGCAGATGGCGAATCGTGATCTCACGCTGCCGTTCGTCGACTTTCTTGCCCGGCGGCAGGAACGGCTCGAACGGCAGGATGTCGAACACCTTGTCATCGAGATTGAGTTTGCCCTCTTCGATCAGCTTCACAATGGCGACGGCGGTGAGCGGTTTTGAAATGCTTGCGATGCGGAACAGGCTGGTCGGCGTGACCGGTGCACGCTGGGCGATATCGGCGTAGCCATAACCACTCGCGTGGACGAGCCGGCCGTGATCAGTGATCGCGACCGACACACCGGGGACGCGGTGACGTTCCAGAAATGACGCCATCACACGATCGATCGCGGGAATCGTGACGGTGGACGAGCCGCTCTTCACGAGATGGGCCGCGAAGTCCTTGCGGTACCCCGGTCCACGCAGCACCTTCCCCGGCGTCTTCCCGGTGAATTTGCCGCCGTCAAGTACGACGACGCCGTTGACGAGAACGGTCTTCACCCCTTCCGCCAGATCATGCGGCTTGGAAAAACTCGCCTTGTCGACCAGGGCGTTCTGATCGAACAGCACCAGATCCGCCGCTTGTCCCACGGCGATGCGGCCACGATCGTACGCCATCAGTTCATTCGCCGCGACAGATGACGCCTGCGCGATCGCCTGTTCCCACGACACAGCACCAAGATCGCCGACATACCGGGCGAATACGCGTGGCAAGGCCCCGAAGGCGCGGGGATGGGACGCGATGCTCGACCCACCCGCCGGACCGACATCGGTGCAGAATGAGATGAATTCTTCCTTCATCGCCGCGATGACGTTGGCTTCGCTCATGCTCTGCGGCAGCGCGAACGCTCCGGTCTTCACGAGCTGGAAAAACGTTTCCCACGGGTCTTCTTTGACCGCTTTCGCGATCGCCGCGACCGATTGCCCGACATGCGGCGCGTACTTCGCCGATGAGGCCTGGCCGATGATGACTTTGTTCCAGTCATGACCGACATGACGGAACCAGTTCTCCCAGCCGTCGGTCGTCTCCATTTCCTTGCGGATTTCGTCCCGCAGCGCGGCGTCATCGAGCTGGCGAATAAGCTTGTCGTGTCCTTCGCCAAAATGTTTCGGATGAATGAAGGCCGCGATGCCGAGACCGTTGTTGATGTACGGATAGATGTCAGCGGTGACCTGCTGACCGGCGGCCCGGGCCGCTTTGATGCGGGCGATCGCCAGGGGCATCTTGCCCCAGTTGTGCTGTCCGGCGGCTTTCAGGTGAAAGACGTGGACCGGCAACTGGCCTTCACGTCCGATCTGCAACGCTTCATCAATCGCGTCGAGCAGCTTGTCACCTTCATTGCGCATGTGGGTGAAATAGCGGCCGCCCGATGCCCCCGCGATTTTCGCCAAGGCGACAAGCTCTTCGGTTTCAGCGTACACTGCGGGGGGATAGATCAGAGCCGTGGAGAAGCCGATCGCCCCGGCGTCCATTGCTTCCTGCACCAGCGCCTGCATCTTGGCCAGTTCGTCCGCGGTCGGCCGCCGGTTCACGTCGCCGAGCACGAGTTCGCGGACCTGCGTGTGCCCCACAGTCTGCGCGACGTTCACCGGCAGTCCGCGGAGTTCGATCAGCTGGAAATACTCGGCGAACGTTGTCCAACCGAAGCGTTTGTCGCCCTCGGCGCTCAGCGGCGCGGCGGAAACGCCTTCACCTGCATTGATTGTGGTGATCCCCTGCGTCAGGAGATTCATCGCGGTCGCCGGATTCTCCAGCATCGGCGTCGCGGTCTGGCCCATCATGTCGATGAAGCCCGGCGCGAGAACCAGTCCGCTACCGTCGATCACACGCTCGGCGGTAGCGGGATCAATGCGGCCGATCTCAGCGATTTTGCCGGCTTTGACACCGACATCGGCCCGGTACCACGGAGCCCCGGTCCCATCCATCACCCGCGCGTCACGAATCACGATGTCCAAGGTTTTAGGCCCTTTCGCACCGACATCGAACGGGAACCCAAGAGTTCCTAACAGAAGGGAAACCATCGTGATGGATCGGATGATCAGCTGCATGCGCTTCCCCGGGTTGACCTACTCCGCTGGCGGTTTCGCGTCCCGCGCAGAATTACCTAATGTCCACGGATTCTCAAAAGGTCATAGCAATTTCCCTCCCCCTGCGGTACTCTGTGACACGGGAAATCGAGCACAACGGAGGGAAACTGAGTGCGGCGGCAGGGGCACAGGAAGTCGTCCCGGCCACAATGACCCGACGGTCTTTCTCCCGCGCGGAGCGCACGCCATGATGTGTCCATTCTGCAAGCACGATGAAACGAAAGTCATCGACTCACGAACCAGTCAGGATTACGTGATCCGACGGCGGCGGGAGTGCTTGCGCTGCGAACGACGGTACACGACCTACGAAAAAATCGAAGAGTCACCGCTGAAGGTCATCAAGAAGGATGGCTCACGGGTGCCCTTTGATCGCGACAAGATCAAGTCCGGACTGGAAAAGGCGTGCTACAAGCGGCCGATTTCCGCCGAGACGATCGAGCAGATCATCTCCGACATCGAATCGGACCTCTACGAAAACTTCGAGCGCGAAGTCCCCTCGCGCGAAATCGGCGAGCGCGTGATGGAAGCGCTGCGGGCCGTCGACCACGTCGCCTTCGTGCGGTTTGCCTCGGTGTACCGCGAGTTCAAAGACGTGAACGACTTCGTCGAAGAACTGCAGCCGATTCTTCGCGAGTTTCCGCGGTAGGTGACATCGCGTTCGTCGACGCGGGACGCGAAACCGCAAAGCGGGGATCAGAGCGTTTCCAGCCAATCGGCGATGAGATCGGTCGTTGTTGCCCAGTCGGCTTCGTTGAGCAGTTCGTGCACGTGGCCGGGGAATTCGTGGTAATCCCGCCGGGTTGAACTGGTCCGTTCGATCCACTCGCGGGAGGCTCCGGGGACCACCGTGCGGTCGTCGGCTCCCTGCAGCACCAACAGCGGGCACTGGACTTTCTTCGCGTCGCGACGGGTGACCTGCATCCCGGCCTGCATCGCAAAAAACCACCGTGCGGTGAGATATTTTTGCAGATACGGATCGGCCCGGCGCTCGGCGAGTCGTGCCGGATCAAGCATCATGTTCTTCGGGTCCAGCCCCGATCGAAACCGCGTCTGCGGGGCGATCCAGACCAGCACGTTTCCCAGCAGGCGCTTCCACGCCGGAACGTTGACCGCCAGTTCGAACAACGGCGACGTCAGCACCTCGGCCTGCGGAGCCGGAGAAAATTCGGCCCACCGCGCGGCGAGCATCCCGCCAAAGCTGTGCCCCAGCAGCACGGTGTCGGACTTTGGCTGTCGAAAATGGTCCAGCACCGTCTGCAAATCACGCAGGTAAGTATCGATCCGGTCGACATCCCAGCGGGTGCCTTCGGAAACACCGTGGCCGCGGTGATCGGGAAGGATGCAACGCCAGCCGCGCTCGCCCAACCGTTCGGCGACATGCAGGTAACGTCCGCCGTGATCGCCGCCGCCGTGAATCACAAGGATCGTGCCACGCGGTGAAGACACGGGCGCGAAGACGCGCACGTTCAGCCGCAGTCCGTCCTTGGTGGTGACGCTCTCCGACGTCCATGTCATGCTGCCATCTCACTTCGCCGGAACGCGGGCTACGAGTTGGTTGACCGTCGCCGCCAATCGACGGGGTGGGATGTCGACCGCCGCAACGTTGCCGTCCGCATCCAGCGCGATCAGGCAGGGAATCAGCACGACCTGAAACACCTCGGTCGCCTTTTTCTGATCGAGAGCAATCCGCCACGCCACCGGTTCCTGACGGCGAAACTGCAGAATGTCCGCGGCGTCGGCATCGAGGCTGATTCCCAGCAGATCCACGCGTTCGACGTCCCGGTCGTGATAGAACCGCCGCAGTCGCGGCAGTTCTTCGATGCACGGCCGACAATTCGTCGCCCAGAAATCAACGATCACGACTTTTCCAGCATAGGCTTTCCAGTCGATGACCTTGCCATTCAGGTCAGTGATGTCGACGGCGGGAGCCGGTTTCCCGACCAGCGCGAGCCGATTGATTCGATGCGTGGCGAACTCACGCACCTCCGCATTCAGCAAAAAGGCCTCGTTTACGCGCTCGTAGACGGTCCGCGCGGCATCGAGATCCCCCCGCAACTGGAAGGCGAGCGAAAGCGCCTGGGCGAGATTAGTCATTTCCTGCGGTTGGCGGACGCGCACTCCTTTCAGGGCGGTTTCAAAGGCGGCAACCGCGTCTTCGGCCTTTCCCTGTTGCGCGAGGCCGACAATTCGTACCGATCGCGCCTCCGTCGAGAGTTGCGGGTTCAGTGGATCAGGGTGCTGAATCACCTCCGTGATCGCATCCAGATCGGCTTCCCAGCCGTACTCCTGAGAGGTCGTCAACAACCACTCCACAGCCGTCCAGTCCTGTATCCCACGGGAATGCAGGCAGGCTGCGCGAATATCCTCGAACGTTTCGCGGACCCGCTGGGTTAAAAGAACAGACGGCCGGACAGCAAAACCGGGTGGCGGCGACGGGTTGCGCGCAACCTGTTGTGCCGGGGCCGGTTGGGCTGGCAGACGATCCGCCGGCAACGAGCACACGGTGAACAGCATCAGCAGAAGCGAACGTCGGCGCATGTGATTCACTCCCACGAAAAACGCCTTTTCGACCAGCATACCCGGACCAGACCGGGTTGACAGCCGATGCAGCAGTTTCACGGTCACTCTCCCATCAGTCAAATCCCGTGCAGACCACACGCCGCCGAATCGCCGAAAATCGCTAAGTTCTTGATTTCCTAGGGGATTGTCGCTCGGTTTCAGATCGATTAGACTAGATGCATGAGTGCAGGCAGGACTGCAGCGGGAGCCCATCAGCGGCCCCGCGACTCAGCAGGAGCAAATCACGTGAGCCAACGCGTCGCCGGTTCTTCGGAAGTGTATGAGATGGAAACGTCTCCCGGTTGGTGGCCGGACGGCAAAGGGCTCTCCGTCTGGGGCGTCAGTATCGCCGTCCACGCGCTCATCCTCGGCTTGCTGGGCTTTTTCCATTTCGAAGTCGGCAAAATGGTGTCGACGGTGATGGACAGCACCTTTGACACCGAAACGGCCGACGAAAACTTCAAGTTCGATGCCACGGTTTCAGACCAAATCGGCAGCGGTGGTGAACTGAGCGGCGGACCATCCAACAGCATGGCGATCACCCAGTCGGCGGCGACGGCGGCCGTGCGGTCGCCGACCGAAGACGTGGAACGCGGCGTCGGCGAAACACTCCAGATTCGCGCCCCGATCGGCACCGAATCCGTCGTCGGCCGCCCGCAGCAGAATGAGCTC
>DASRYX010000509.1:0-1967 GCA_035686985.1 Planctomycetaceae bacterium
TTCCAGCCCCGGACGAACGCCATCAATCCGGGCACCACGGAAGCCACGGACTTCCTGGTCTCGGTCAGTGACGGCGTGGCGGCCGCCATCAGCGACAGCAACACCCGCGTCACCACAACCAGCGTGAATGACGCGCCAGTCATCACCGGTGCCGTCGCCAATCAGACGATGAACGACGACGCCACGAAAGCAGTCTTCAGCACCGTCACCGTCATCGACCCGGACAATCAGGCCGAGTTCGCCCGTGTGACCATTCCGAATGGCGTCAACCGCGGCGACTTCACCTCCGGCTCCGCCACCGGCTGGACACGGACCGTCAACGGCATCGACATCGTCTACACCCGGTTCTTCAATGCCGCGAGCAACAACGGCGCGACGGTGCAGGCCGCAATTCGCGCCTTGCTCTTTCAACCACGCAACAACGTGACGGTCGGAACCACGGAAACCACCGGCTTCACGATCTTCGTGAACGACGGGTTGGCGAACACATCCAACAGCACCACGAGTGTGATCACCACCGGTGTGGCCCCGCGCCCGGCACCCGTGACGGCTGCCGATCTGGATTACGATGTGGCGACAGTCGTGGTGCCGGCGATGAAGCCGGTCGCAACATCGCTGTTGTCGCGGCTGCAAAAGAAGTCGCGTCACTAAGCCAGGAGTGCGTCGGCGATCTCGGACCAGTGTTCAAAGGGACGATAACGAACGCCTTCAGCGGTGAGCATGTCCGCGAGCCATGTTCTGGCAAACAGATTTTCAGGCGTGACGAGCCGGGCGGCGGCGAGGTCGGGACGACCGTCCCCGGCGAACGCGATCTGCTGGATACCGCGCTCCTGCAGGACGCGGATGATGGCGGCCTTGTCGACGCCGAAGTGCGCGGAATACCACGGAAGTTCTCGGGCCGGCCAGGTCATACTCAACCCCGAATCCGGTGAGAACTCGCCGGGGTTCGCGATGATCCGGACCTCGCCCGCCACGGGTGCCAGAATGCGGTCGATATACCACTGCGATCCCGCGGAGACGACGATGACCTCCCAGCCGTTTTCACGCAATTGCCGCACGGCGTCGGGCGTTCGGGGATCCAGCTTCGTCCGGGGCAGCAGCGATTCAATCACCGCGGGATCGCGCGGCGCGTGCTGAAAAATGCCGTGCAGGGCTTCGACATGCGAGAGCCGCCCGGCGACGCATTCGCCCCAGTAATCGGGCATGGTATCGGTGGGCACAACGTCCAGAATGACGTCGAAGAAATCGACAGCGGTCATCGTCCCATCAAAATCGGTGACCAGCACGCGCGAACCGAGGCCGTCAAAAACATCCATGTCCACGAGAGTGTCCGATCCTGTCCGTCGCCTGAAACCGCGCGGACCCCGTGACCGCGACTCTCTTCTATTGTCGCAAGTCGACCGGCAACTCTCAACGTGCAACTGCGGTCACGAAACGACGGTGGTCGTTGTCTCCGGCACCGCTTCTTCGGCCGAGCCGTTGTTCTTCCGGCGGGTGGCGAGCGGATGGTGCGAGACCGGTTCATGCTCCCGCAGGCCGACGACCAGCAGATGTCGGCCTTCGTGGAAGAAATCATCCTGCAGATGGTGCAGCTTCTCCATCGTGCTGTGATCGACGAGCGGTGTCTCCGACAGGTCGAGAATCACAGTCTTGTCCGCGGGGGCGGCGAGCAGCGCCTTCCGCAGCGTGATCCAGGTGGAAAAGACGGCCGAGTTGTTGACCCGCACGCGGACGGTGTGGTCGTCCGGTTCATCGGTTTCGATTGCCGGATGGAAGAACGAGCCGAGCGAGACGCCGCTGAAAAGATGCACGGCGATCTGCAAGCCCAGACCGATGAACACGCCGATCAGCAGGTCGGTCGCGGCTTGCAGATCGCCGTGCATCTCTTCAGCGGTGTCTCACTCGGATCGTTCTTCCATCCGGCAATTGAAACCGATGAACCGGACGACCATACCGTCCGCGTGCGG
>DASRYX010000510.1:0-4261 GCA_035686985.1 Planctomycetaceae bacterium
CAACATCCCCGGGCTGTACGTTCTCGGGGAAGCCAACTTCTCCGATCACGGGGCGAATCGTCTCGGCGCGAGCGCGCTGATGCAGGGACTCGCGGACGGATATTTTGTGATCCCGTACACCATCGGCGATCACTTCGCGACGAAGAAGCTCGCTAAGGTCACCACCGATCACGCCGAATTCAAAGGCGCACTGGAAGCCAGCCAGCAGCGCGTCAAGTCGCTGCTGAATGTGAATGGCAAACGCAGCGTGGACCAGTTCCATCGCGCGCTCGGCAAGATCATGTGGGACTATGTCGGCATGGCCCGTAACGAAGCGGGCTTGAAGAAAGCGGTTCAGGAAATCTGCACGCTTCGCGATGACTTCTGGAAGGATGTCAAAGTCCTCGGCAGCGGCGAGGCGTTCAACCAGAATCTCGAACACGCCGGGCGGGTTGCTGACTTCATGGAGTTCTCGGAACTCCTGGCGAATGATGCGTTGTATCGCGATGAATCGTGCGGCGGACACTTCCGCGAAGAGCATCAGACCGAAGAGGGCGAGTGTCTGCGGAACGACAACGATTTCTGTCATGTCGCCGCATGGGAATTCAAAGGTGTCGGCGCGGCGCCGGTTCTGCATAAAGAACCGCTGACGTTCGAAGAAGTGCCGCTCGCGACAAGGAGCTACAAATAATGGCCGGGGCAACTCCCAGCAAACCGATGAATATTACGCTCAAGATCTGGCGGCAACCGAATGCTTCGGCGGCCGGACAGTTCAAAACCTACGAGATGCGCGGCATTTCGCCCGATGTCTCGTTTCTTGAGATGCTCGATCAGCTCAACGAGCAGCTCATGGCCGGCGGCGAAGAACCGGTCGCGTTCGATCACGACTGCCGGGAAGGCATCTGCGGCACATGCGGTGTGATGATCAACGGTCAGCCGCATGGTCCGGACAATCGCACGACGACTTGCCAGCTGCACATGCGGCGGTTCAAAGATGGCGACCTGCTGATCATCGAGCCGTGGCGGGCGAATGCGTTCCCGGTCGTGCGCGATCTGGTCGTCAACCGTTCGGCGTTTGATCGCATCATCCAGGCCGGCGGGTATGTCTCCGTGAACACCGGCGGAACTCCGGACGGCAACGCGATTCCTGTCCCGCGCAAGCAGCAGGAATATGCGATGGACGCCGCCGCGTGCATCGGTTGCGGCGCGTGCGTGGCCTCGTGCAAGAACGCTTCGGCGATGCTGTTCGTGTCGGCCAAAGTCTCGCAGATGGCGGGGCTGCCGCAAGGGCAGGGGGAACGCAGCCAGCGCGTGCTCGGAATGATCAGCCAGATGGATCACGAAGGGTTCGGCGGCTGCACCGTCACGGAAGAATGCGAAGCGGCGTGTCCCGCGGGCATCAAGATGACCAACATCGCTCACTTGAACCGCGAATACATCCGTGCCACACTCGGTTCCAGGGAATAATTGAAGCCCAGGGTTTCTTAACCCTGGGTCTTTTCATCCAGGAACGGAGTCGACGATGCCCGAGTTGCTGCGCACCCCGTTGTACGACTGGCACGTCGCGCACGGCGGGCGGATGGTCGAGTTTGGCGGCTGGGAGATGCCGGTCCAGTACACCGGCATCGTCGAAGAGCATCACGCGGTTCGCAAGCAGGCCGGTATCTTTGATATCAGCCACATGGGACGGTTGCGGTTCACCGGTCCCGATGCCGAACGATTTCTCAATTACATCGTCACTAATGACGTCACCGCGATCCGTGAAGGCCAGGTGCGTTACGCACTCGTCTGCCAGACGCTGGGTGGCGTGCTGGATGATGTTCTCGTGTACCGGCTGCCCGACGCGCTGTGGCTGGTCGTCAATGCGTCCAATCGACTCAAGATTCTCGAGTGGCTGAAGCAGCACCGCGCGACCTACGACGTGGAAATCGAAGACCTGACCGCCACCACTGGCATGATTGCGGTGCAGGGGCCGCAATCGCGGACAGCGCTCGCCGCACCCGATGCGAAAGCCTGGGATGCGCTCAAGTATTACGGCGTCAGCCGGGGAAGCTCGTATGCCCATGACGGCATGCTCAGCCGCACAGGCTACACGGGTGAGACGGGATTCGAGGTCATCGTTCCCGCCGCCGCGACGCTCACCGTGTGGGAAGATCTGCTCGCCCGCGGACAGTCGGTCGGGCTCAAGCCGTGTGGTCTCGGTGCTCGGGACACGTTGCGGCTGGAAGCCGCGATGCCGCTGTATGGTCATGAACTGACCGACAAGATCGATCCCATCACCGCGGGGCTCGAATTCGCGGTGAAGCTGGATAAAGCCGACTTCATCGGCAAGCGTCCGCTCGCCGAGATTGCGTCCCGTTCCGATCATTATGTGCGCATCGGTCTGGTGCTGTCCGGCCGCCGGATTGCCCGCGAAGAAGCGGCGTTGTTTGAAGGCGAGAAGCCCGTGGGGATTGTCACCTCGGGTACGTTTTCGCCGACTTTGGAGCAGGCGATCGCGATGGCGTATGTCATTCCTCGAGTCGCCGAGGTCGGCACCGAACTGGAGGTCGACATCCGCGGACGACGCGAAGCGGCGAAGGTCGTGAAGCTGCCGTTCTACACACGTGCGAAGTGATGACGCCGTTGCTCCTCATCACGCGGCGCGAAACCGCAAGCGTGGATTGTTGTCTGTCTCTTAGCCATTAACCCTTAGCCATAAGCCTCATTCATGGCCGAACGTGACTACTCCCGTTACCAGCAGAAAGTCATCCAGCGGTACTACGACAACCGCGATCAAGTGGATGAGCAGCGGCTCAGTGACCTCGTCGCCAATCTCTACCTCGCCGAGGGGAAGAAGAAGGCGAAGTTGTGGGAGTCGGCGAAGGAATTGATGGGCCGACTGAACGTGCCACCGACGCGGATTGAACACGTCCTCAAAACGGCCGACCCGGCGATCCTCGCGGAGGTTGTGAAGGACATCGCGTCGGGCAAGATTCGCCCGGCCCCGAAGCAGCCGCCGACACCGCCCGCGGCGACGTAAATGACAGCACTGGGTGGCAGGGGCGCACCGCGCCAGCGGAAGCCCCTGAACGACGCCTGTGATTCGGGGGCTTCCTGCGGTGCGCCCCCGCCACCCGAGTGTTAGGTCGGCTCAGATCACCGCTTTGACCGCGGCTAACACGGCGTCGTGCAGATGGCCGTTGGAGACGATCACGCCGTGGTTCTCTTTGAGCTGGTGGCCGTGCGTGAAGTCGAGCGGATTGCCGTAGATGTCCGTGACTTTACCGCCGGCTTCTTCCACGACGATCACGCCGCCGGCATGGTCCCAGATCTGCTCGAAGTAATCGGTCTTCGTCGGCAGCCGCAGATAGAGGTCTGCTTCACCGCGCGCGACCACGCCGTATTTCGCCTGGCTATCGAGCCGGACCGGCGCGGCGGTGATACCGAGTCGGTTCGCAATGTCTTCCGACTTGCCGTGCGAGCTATGCCCGGATTCGACCGATTCACAGAACCGCGCCTGTGACGGATCCGTCGTCGGCGTGACACTTAACCGCACCGGTTCACCGACGCCATCGAGCGGCAGCGAATATGCGCCCTGACCGCGAATCGCATAGAACAACGTCCCGGCCGTCGACTCATCGCCGGGGAAGCGCGGTAGATTCGGGCACCCCAGTACGCCGAGTTCGATCTGTCCCTCGATGATGAGGGCCAGCGAAATCGCGTACTGTTCTTTACGGAGAAACCCCTTTGTTCCGTCGATCGGGTCCAGCGTCCAGAAGCGATGCGAGTATTCCTCCGCGCCGCCACGGTCGATCCAGCGGCAGATCTGCTCCTTCGAGGCCTGCACGCACTCGCGGCAGATCTCGTCGTGGATCAGATGCAAGAACGGAGCGTGATCTTCGTTTAAGAGGACCGATGAATCTTCCTCGGCGATGATCGGGTCGTGCGGGAACGCGTCGCCGATGATCCGGCAGACGACCGCCTGACTGCCGAAGTCGGCGATCGTTACCGGGCTCTTGTCTTTCTTGGCGAGCGCATCCGGGGCGATCCCGGATTGCACGGATCGGCAGATCCGCGCGGCGTCGCGCACGGCGGCCAAAGCGACTTCCAGTTCCCGCTGACAGACTTGCGTCACGGCAGCAGATCCCGCACGGTGTCCCGTTCCGACTTCAATTCGGCGACGGTCTTGTCGATCTGCGACTGCGCGAATTCATCGATCGCGAAGCCCGGAACGACTTTCCAATTTTTGCCATCGCTGCTGATCGGCAAGCCGCAAATGAGACCTTCGTCAATGCCGTAC
>DASRYX010000511.1:0-2609 GCA_035686985.1 Planctomycetaceae bacterium
GTCATGGCCTTGGCCAGCCATTCATCGGCCTCTTCAAAGCGTCCGTCATTGCGGGCAATCGATGCCAGGATGCGCAGCGCCGGGACTTCCCTGGGGTTCTTCTGCAGGCACCAGCGGGCGTGTTCATCGGCCTCCGTGAGCTGTCCAAGCCGATGATGGACGTACGCCAGATTCAGATGCGCCGCATACAGGTCCGAGTTAACCGCCAGCGCGGCCTGCAATGGCGCGATCATCGCGATGTGATTATGCAACTCGTCGTAAATGTCCGAGATGAGCAGAAACGTCTCTGCGCGATTGGGATTGAGTCGGGCCGCTTCCAAAGCATGCGGTAGTGCGGCGTCGAAGTTTTTCTGATTGAAATAGATCTCCGCCAGCGAGAGCTGCGCCCCGAAATTCTGCGGCTCGGTCTCGACGATGGCCTTGAGCACTGCCGCCGCGTGATCCTGACGGCCTGCCAGCAAGTGGAGGACCGCCACCTGCTGCAACGCCGTTGTCCATTGGGGATCGGTCGGCGGCACACGCTGCAGAATCGTGAGCGCTTCGTCGGGCCGTGTGTCCCGCAACAGCGACGCCAGTTGCAATCGCGCCTCCGTGGAATCGGGTGACGCTTGAACGTGGGCCTTCAATGCAACGATCGCGGCAGCGGTGTCCCCGCGTTTTTGCGCGGTGCGGGCTTGTTCCAGATAGTCGGGAGCCGTTGTCGGCTGCTGGCTCACTGCAATCACAATCGCAATGGTGATGACTATGCCCAAGACGGTCAGAAGCGCGGCAGCCCGCTTCTGAGATGGACGCACATCATGGGCTGTTGGGGTTCTACCGTCCAACGCCGCGGCCCTCGATCAGGGTGTGCCTCTCGCCATTCGCGAACGGACCCCACGATTCAGATTGTCCCGACGGCCAGCGAACTGTGACCGTTTCGGCCCGTTCCGCGTCGCCCAGGCCGATCACCAGCGATCGGTCATCGCCTGACAGATATCCGCAGCTGCCCAGCACGAAGCGTGTGATTTTCTTTGTGCCGACGCCGACTTCGACCCGTGCTCCCAGTGCTTCGCGGTTGCTGCGGACGCCGACGAGCCGCAAAGTCAACGAGCGACCGGCATTCGCTGCGTCGTTCTGCAGCAGCGCCGCTGGTCCATTGAGATGCTGAATAGCGACGTCCATCCGCCCGTCGCGGTTGTAGTCGGCGAGCGCGGTGGAGCGTCCCACAATCGCCTGCTGGAAGTAAGCCCCTGCTCGCGACGAGACTTCCTGAAACCGGGCGCCGCGCTGGTTGCGGAAAATCTGCGGAAGTTGGGCGAACGGCTCGCGGCGATCGAGTTCCGGCGGATAGGACTGCACGTGACCGTTCGCCACGATCAGATCGAGCCAGCCGTCGTTGTCGGCATCGAACAGCGACGTTCCGAAGCCGAGCCGTTGCAGGCTGGGCGCCGCGAGGCCGTACTCGGCGGTCACATCAATGAAGGCGGCCGGATCATTGCGATAGAGCGTGTTGGTCTCGTTGAAATAGTTGGTGACGAAGAGATCAAGCCGTCCATCGCCGTCGACATCCCCCGCCGCGATTCCCATCGCCGCACCGGCGAAGCCATGGCCATTCACAGCGACCCCCATCACCAGGGCGTCGTCGGTAAAAGTTTCTTTGCCCGAGTTCACCCAGAGCTGATTATTGACGGTGTCGTTCGCAATATAAAAATCCTGATCGCCGTCCTCGTCGAAGTCGTATGCGACAACGCCCAGCCCGGCCCGTGGTGTCTCGGCGAGCAGCCCCGCGGACTCCGTGATATCGATGAATGTCCCGTCGCCGCGGTTGCTCAGCAGTCGATCATATTCGTGCTTCTGGTGCCGCGGATGGCAACCCCCGGGATAACGTTTGCCGTTTTCCACGTGCGAACAGAGCGGGTAATTCGCCGGGTCGAGCTTGAGGTAGTTCGTGACATACAGATCGAGGTCGCCGTCACCGTCAATGTCGGCCCAGGTACAGCTCGCCCCAAACCGCGGATCATTGAGCACCGGCTGATCGGTTACTTCGGCCCACGTCCCGTCGCCCAGGTTGCGAAAGAAGCGATCTGGCCCGTAACAGGAAACGTAGATGTCCGGGAAACCATCGTTGTCATAATCGCCGACCGCCGCTCCCATCGAGTAACCGAAAGAGGACAAGCCGGCGTGTTCGGTTACGTTCTCGAATCGTCCGTGCACATTACGAAAGAGCTGATTGCTGTGGGCGGGCGTACGGTCCGTTCGCGGGGGCCAGGCCGCTCCCTGGCAGAAATAAAGATCGGGCCAGCCGTCGACGTCGAAATCACACCAGGCGAGTCCGGACCCCATGAAGAGATGCAGGTGACGCTCGGGACTCAGCGGCGAATAGTGTGTGAAATCGAGCCCGGTTGCCTTGGCGACATCCTTAAACTGGAACTCGGTTTCCTGCCCAAACGAAGCCGAACTTGCGATCATGAGACCAAAAGTCAGCACGTAACCGGCGGTCCGGAAAGTGTTCGCAATGACTGAACGACACCGGTCAAATCGCATACAACGCCCATGGTGAAAAGATCACCCCATGATAGCCGCGGCGCTGAGACAATGCTGCGCGGTGCTAGCAGGCTAATTCGGTGTTG
>DASRYX010000512.1:0-7915 GCA_035686985.1 Planctomycetaceae bacterium
TCATCATGGCCCAGGAGCGCGATTACTTCGATGCCCGCTGCTCCGAGTTCGCGTATCGGAATTTAAAAAAGCTGTACGGCCTGTTGGGTGCCGAGCAGAACGTGCAACTGCACATCGGCCCGGACGAACATGGCTATTCGCAGCCTAATCGTGAAGCGATGTACGGGTTTTTCAACAAGCAGACAAAGGTCGCCGAAGGACATACGGAGCCGCAGCTGGTTATCGAAAAAGATCAGACCTTGTGGGTGACACCCAACGGACAGGTCAGCGAAGTGCCCTCGCGCTCGGTGCTGGATTTCACCCGTAATTCCGCGGAAAGTCTCGCAAAAACGCGGGCGGGTTTCGACGGTGAAAAGCTGCACAACGCCATCAAAGAAGTCTTGCGTCTGCCGCAGGAACGAGATGCGGTTTCCTACCGGATTCTTCGTGGCAATTCGGGGCGAAAATATCCGCTGCCGAACTTCACCAATTATGCCGTCCAGACCGAACCGGGCGTCGAAGCGATCATGACGCGGTTGAGTGCCAAGCCGCATGTTTCGCGACCGACCCGTGGGCTGCCGGAGTGCACGCTGTATGTCTCCCATCACTCGGCCGATGCGGAGTTGCGCAGCGACGCATGGGTGGCCGAGGCCGTCAAAGCGGCCGGAGAACAGCCGTTCTATGCAGTCGATGTCCGCGGGATCGGTGACTCCTGCCCCGATACCTGTGGCGGCGCGCAGACGTTTCTCACGCCGTACGGCAACGACTACTTCTATGCCGCCCACGGGGTGATGCTGGACCGTCCGTACCCGGGCCAGCGCACGCTTGATCTGTTGCAGGTGCTCGACTGGCTCAAGTCGCTCGGCCATGAGCGTGTGCATCTGATCGCAAGTGGCTGGGGCACGATTCCCGCGACTTTCGCCGCCGTGTTGTCGCCGCTAGTGACTCAAGTCATGCTGCGACACGCGCTGATGTCCTACCACGCGGTTGCCACCGCCGACCGCTATACGTGGCCGCTGTCGTCGTTCGTCCCCGGCGTCTTGAAACACTTCGATCTGCCCGACTGCTATGCCGCGATGGCGGCGAAGAAACTGCAGCAGATTGAGCCGTGGGGACCGGATGGGACGGCCGCGTGATGATGAACGGATAACAAGCCCGGAGCAAGCAACGGGTTTGCATTGCGGACTACATGGGCCCGGATCCGGTCGCTCGCGCTCCGGGCTTGTTGATGCTACTCGCGCACTTGTTTCACTAGCCGCGCGACACCTTCGGCGATGCGCGTCTCGATGTCGCCCGCCCAGCGCAACGCCGGGCGGCCGTATTCGTAGAGATTTGAGCCGCCTTCATAACCGCCTTCATCCCACACGCGGCGGCTCGGGATGTACGAGATCATGTCATCGGCATAACCGCAGACCCAGGTGCCGGGACCGTATTCGGTTTTGAACCGCAGGGCATAGTCGACGACAGTCTCTGCACCCATGCCGATGACGAGCATCTCCTCGCCCAACCGCCACGCATGCAGCGGATACGGGTAAGCGGTTTCAAATTTGTGCCCCTGATCGAGCCGTTTCAGCAGTCGGGTTGACCAGCGGGCTTTGATGGCATTCTTGTCGTTGGTCAGGGCCTGTAGGTCCTCGCGCGACATCACGTGCAGATAGGGCAGATCGATCAGTTCGAAACTCGTCCGCAGTCCGCCGGAGATCGGTTTCAAGGGTGATTGCAGGGCTTCTTCGACACCGACGGCGAGCATGTGACCGTACTTCTCGCAGAGTTCCACGGTCCGGCGGGGCAGCGGGTTCTGATCCCCGCCGCAGGTGTTCACGAACATCGCCATCGCGCCGGGATGTTTCTTCTCAAGCTCCTTCTGCGCGAAGCCGGGGTAATCGCCGCACCAGGTCATGAAACTGAGCGTGGTGGGATGACACGCGTACCCAAAAAGAATTGCCGCGAGCGTGCCGTCCGGCCGGTTCACCGTCAGCACCGGGACCGAGTGATCGACCGGTCCGACGAGCGGCTTACCCTCGGTGATCAGGTTGGCTACATCGGCCTCGCGATTATTCCGGCGGTTCACTGCGAACGTGCAGCGCCCTTCGCCCTGTTGCAGCTTTGCGGGCGCCAGGTTCGACAGTGCATCGCCGACAAGCGAGACCGTCTTCGTCACCATCACGTCGGTGTACTCGCTGACCAGCGCTTCCTGCTCGGCGTCCACCGGGTAGTAATCGATGAGATCATCACCCAGCCGCGGGCCGCAGTGATTGTGCGAGAACGTGAACATCACGTCCTTGCGTTCGAGCCGGTATTTTTCCTTCAGCTGAGCGAACACGCGGTCGCTCATGCTGCGGGGTACGCCCTGGAAATCGCTGGTGATCAGCACCGCACGGTTGCCGTTCGCGTCCTGCAGCGCCAAGGCCTTCATCCACAGATCATGCAGCTTTCCATCCGGCGGTCGCCTGGATCCATACCCCGCCAGCCACACCGCTTTTTCGGGCGTAATGACCGCCCGTGCAATGCCAGCTTTCCAGGGAATGGGCTCTTGCGCCCGAACTGTCCCGGTAACGGATGCGATTAGAATCAGAACCAGGCCCAGTGATTTCACAAAGCTCTCCTTCGAATCTTCTATGGGGATCGCGACATTGTCGGATTGACCCACGCGTGACGTTGCATCCAATCAAGATATGTGCGGGCGCAATGGTCGAGGTTTTCGATGTGGCCGCCGCCGCGGAGGGGGGAGCACATTTCGTAGGTGGCGAGACCGGTGAAGCCGCCGTCTTTCAGACCCGCGAAAAATGCGGGGTAATCGATGAAACCGGTGCCGAAGGGGACCGCCCGCACCATGTCTACCGGGCGGCGTTCGTAGTTCACTAACTCGGGCCGATAGGCATAGCGGCCGAACCGCGCGTAATCTGCGTTGGTGGTGATGATGGTGTACGGTGCGGCCGTCTTCGCAGCGGTATAAAGATCTTCGCCACGCAACGCCGGGGACCACGCATCAAAGCCGAGTTTGCAGTTCGGGCGATTCACGTCCAACAGAAGTTCCAACAGCGCTGACGTCTCGACGGCGAGATCGTGATGATTCTGCACGGCGATCATCTGATTCCGGGCCTGCACCCTGTCACACGCTTCTCGCAGAAATTGCACCGTGGCATTCCACAACCGGGCGGTCTCGACTTCGGTCCGCTCATAACCGGTGAAGACCCGGATGATTTGGGTGCCCAGACAAGAACCGAACTGTGAGAGCCGATCGATGTAGGCGAGCTGCATCTCCAGATACGGCACTTCCGCGGCCGGTCCGCCGGCGGTGTCGATATACGCGCCAATTGCAGGGGCGCTGACACCGCATTCGCCCATCACTCGTTTGAGAGTTTCAATCAGCTCTGAGTCGTCATTCAAAACGGACAGGTGCGGTCGCTTGCCGGCGAGCATCACGTGGCGGTAACCCATTCGCGCGGCGTGCCGGATGAAATCCGGGAGTGAAAGCGCGGCTTGTCCCCATAAACCGGCATAACTAATCGAGAACAACGCGGGCGTGAACATGCGCGATGGTTCCTCGGGGGGTAGAAGCCGTCGTCAGTGTAACGTTTCTTCGTGAGCGGGACGGCGCTAGGCAGTCTGGACATTCACCGCAGGTGAATATTGAGTGCGGCGAGCCAGGTGAAGCCGGGGAAGTTTTCGGGGAGTTTATCATACCGGGTGGCGACGCGGCAGAAGTTTCGCAGCGCGCGAAAGAACCGTTCTATCACGTTGCGATGGCGATAGCGCTGTTCACCGTAGAGCGGGTCGGATTTGTGCGTCGGGTGGAACCAGATGCCGAGATTAGTGCTTGCGTTGGAAGGCACTACGGCGCCCATTTTTGACCTGGTGGGCCCTGATGGCGGTCGTCTGAATGTGCAGCTGGATGATCGAAAGCCCACGCTGCAAACCCGCCATGAACGTTATGAACGAAATCGTAGCCACGCTACTATAGACGGTTAAGCCGAAAAACTGAGACGGTTGGCAAAAATCTGTAGTTGAGGCGTGCTTTGGCTTGACTCCAATTGCTATGCCTGTATGCTGTGTGAACGTTTTGAACGTTTTGCGTGGGTGGAAGCGTCTATGAAAATTGCGATCATCGGCGCGGGGGTTTCCGGTCTCGTCGCTGCCCGTCGACTTCACGACGACCACTCGATCGCCGTTTTTGAGGCCGGTGAAAAGCCCGGCGGTCACACGAATACCATCCGCGTCGAACTCGATGGAGAGATGCATTCCGTCGACACGGGTTTCATCGTCTTCAATGAGTGGACTTATCCGCACTTCATCGAACTGCTGAACGAACTCGGTGTTGCTTCTCAGCCGACTCAGATGGGCTTCAGCGTCCGTGATGACCTCACCGGTCTTGAGTACGCCGGGCAGAATCTGAACTCACTGTTCGCCCAGCGGCGCAATCTGCTGAGTCCACGCTTTCTGCGCATGCTCGCGGACATCGTGCGGTTCAATCGGCAGGTGTTGAAACGGTTCGACCGGCTTCCGTCGGCGATGACCGTGGACGACTTCCTGCGGGCCGGCCACTACTCGTCCGCGTTCGCTCGACAGCATTTGCTGCCAATGGGAGCCGCCATCTGGTCCTGTCCGCTCGGGACGTTTTCGCAATTTCCAATCCAGTTCATCATCGAGTTCTACCGGAATCACGGGCTGTTGAACCTCGTGCACCGTCCCGTCTGGCGGGTCATCCAGGGCGGATCGCAGACGTATGTGGACGCCCTGACGTCTCCATTCCGTGATCGCATTCGACTACGAAATCGGGTGGTGGCAGTTAAGCGTTTTTCCAACGGAGTGGATGTCACCGTACAGGGGTGTGCTCCAGAACGGTTCGATCATGTCGTATTCGCCTGCCACAGCAATCAGGCACTGCGAATGCTGGGGTCGGATGCGACGCCTCTCGAATGTGATGTGCTGGGCAAATTCCCGTATGGACGCAATGTAGCAGTGTTGCACACTGACACCTCTGTCTTGCCTCGATGCCGTCGGGCGTGGGCCAGTTGGAATTACCGGTTGACGGGCGACGATCAGGCCCCCGCATCGGTTACTTACAACATGAACATCCTCCAGGGCCTGCGGTCGCGGCACACCTTCTGCGTCACGCTGAATGACGAATCCCGCATCGATCCTGCCCGAGTTCTGGGCCGCTTTGAATACGAGCATCCCATCTTCACGACCGAGCGCAGTGCCGCGCAAGAGCGTCATAAAGAACTTCTTGTTGCCAATCGCACGTCCTTCTGCGGGGCGTACTGGAGAAACGGCTTCCACGAAGATGGAGTGGTCAGCGCGCTGCGAGTGGTCGAGGCCATTGGCTCCTTGCCTTCGAGTGACGAAGCTCGCCTTCTTGCTTCGCGCGTTTTGGCAGGAGTCGAGCGGTGATGCTTGCATCGTGCCTTTATGAAGGATACGTGCGGCATCGCCGGAGGGTGCCTCACCGTTATGAATTTCGCCAGCGGCTGTTTCTGCTTTATCTGGATCTCGATGAACTGCCCATGCTGTTCAAAACCCGCTGGCTGTGGTCGGCGGATCGGCCGAACTTCGCCTGGTTTCGCCGTGCCGATCATCTGGGTAAACCTGATATCCCGCTTAACGATGCCGTGCGAAATCTCATTGAAGAGCATCACGGAGTGCGTCCAACAGGACCGATCCGGTTACTGACGCATCTGCGTTATGCCGGTTTCGCCATGAATCCGATCAGCGTGTATTACTGCTTCGGCTACCACGGTGATCTGGAGTTCGTGATTGCCGAGGTCAACAATACGCCGTGGGGCGAACAGCACTGCTATGTATTGGACACGCGCGACCAGACTGGAAATTCAGCAAGGGCTTCGATCGCAAAGAACTTCCATGTCTCGCCTTTTCTCGGAATGAATTACGAATACCGCTTTACACTGACCAGTCCGGCGGAGTCGCTCACCGTTCATATCGAGAATCGTTCGTACGACGGTAAATGCGCAACACCGGATTTTGATGCCATGCTGGCCCTGCATCGTCGTCCGCTGACGAGTGCCAGCCTGGCGTCCGTGCTTGTGCGTTATCCCCTGATGACCGCCCAAGTCTACGCGGGCATTTACTGGCAGGCATTTCGTCTCTGGATGAAGCGGACACCTTACATCCCGCATCCGAAAACCCGTCTGGACCACCTGCAGGTTGCCATCCATGATTGATCACGGATCATCAGCACACTCGCGATCTCGAACCCGGTGGACCGACCGCTGGGCGGAACGGCTCGTGAAAAGCCATCTGCAGACCCTCACGCATGGTTCGCTAACGCTTCATACGGCCAATGGTACGGCACACTTCGGCGAGTCGGCGGAATTGTCGGCGCACCTTTACGTCCATCATCCCCGGTTCTTCCACCGCGCGGTCTTGGGCGGGCGTCTGTCGATCGCAGAGTCTTATCTTCAGGGCGACTGGGACTGCGATGACCTCACTTCCCTTTTCCGGATCTTCGTGAGAAATCACTCTTCCGCCCAACGTTTCGACCGCGGACTGGCCCGGCTGAGTGAACTCGGAAATCGGCTGTACCACGCCTGGCATGCGAACACACGCGCCGGTAGCCGTCGCAATATCGCCGCACACTATGACCTCGGCAACGATTTTTACAAGTTGTGGCTCGACGACACGCTGGCGTACTCCAGCGGAATCTTTGCGGATGCCGGGTTCTCGCTCCGGGAGGCATCTCTGGAAAAGTTCGATCGCGTCTGCCGGAAGCTTCATCTGGAGGAAAATGACGAGGTGATCGAGATCGGTACCGGATGGGGCGGGTTCGCGCTGCATGCGGTTCAGAATTATGGCTGCGACGTCACGACCACCACGATCTCCGGTAAGCAGCATGCCGTCGCCCGCCAACGCTTCGATCAAGCCGCTCTGGGACGCAAGATCCAATTGCTGCAGCAGGACTATCGCGATCTGCACGGGCAATTCGACAAGCTGGTGTCGATTGAAATGATCGAAGCCGTGGGGCATCGATATCTCGACGGGTTCTTCGGAACTTGCAGCCGACTGTTGCGCGCCGACGGAACGATGGTGCTGCAGGCCATCGTCATGCCCGAGCAGCAGTACACAGACTATTTGAAGTCTGTCGATTTTATTCAACGGTATGTGTTTCCCGGCGGCTGTCTGCCCACGGTCGGCTCGATGCTGGCGTCGGCGGGGCGTGCGACCGATCTGCGGCTGGTTCACGTCGAAGATTTCGCTCCGCATTACGCCGAGACGTTGCGGCGCTGGCGGCGGTCGTTCCAGGATCAACTCGGCAAGGTTCGCGAACTCGGCTATCCGGAAATGCTCATTCGGCTCTGGAACTACTACCTCTGCTACTGCGAAGCCGCATTCGAAGAGCGCTCCGTGGGCGTGGTTCAGATTCAATTCGACAAGCCGCGATGCCGGCGAGACCCGTTAGTCCTCAGCCGTCGCGCCGCTACAGTTCGTCACCCCTCGGCGTCCATGGGGCTCCGAGACTGTGCGACGGCATTTCCCATGCGTGCGACTGAAAGGTCAGACTGTGTTGGACCTGCTGCAATTCGGAATTGATCTGGTCGAACGAGGTCTGGTTCCCGACGGGATCACCCGGGCGGCCATCCGACGACTCTGCGCGCACCGAGCCCAGTTAGCCCGAACGGAGGTAGCGGAGCAGGAATCCGCGGCTTTCCTCGACACGCTGCGTCACGAGCCGGTCGCAATTTTCACGGAGAAGGCGAATGAGCAGCACTACGAACTCCCCGCCGAGTTTTTCGAGCTCGTGCTGGGTCCGCACCGTAAATACAGTTGCTGCTATTTCAACACGCCGACGACAACGTTAGAGGAAGCTGAAAAGGAAGCGCTGGTGCGGACCAGCGAGCACGCCGATCTGCACGATGGCCAGACGATTCTGGAGCTAGGCTGCGGCTGGGGGGCTCTCTCTTTGTGGATGGCGGAACGC
>DASRYX010000513.1:0-6390 GCA_035686985.1 Planctomycetaceae bacterium
ACATAGGTAAGTTCACCACGATGACGTGGCTGGACCGCGTTCACTCCCCCGTGGAGAACGATCATGTCGAACATGGTTTCGCGTCGTAGATTTCTTGCCGCACTCAGTGCGGGAGTTGCCCTCACTTCGTCGGATCGCGCCGTGGCGCGATCACCGTCCTTGCTCGCGAGCATCGAGAAAATCACGCTCCGTCGGGGACGCGATGGCAGCGGACCGACGTGGTTTCATCCGCGGGCATGCGTCGTGCCGACCGCCAGGGGATCCCTGGTGCTGATGACGCTGCAGGCGATCACGCACTCGGATGTCTTCGGTCCCGTCCATTGGATGACGACCGCGGACCTCGGCCAGACGTGGACCGATCCGGAGCCGTTGGCGGCGCTGGGACGAGTGCCGGCAGTGAACGGATGGGATGAAGGCGTGTGCGATGTCGTGCCGGAGTATCACGCGCCGACGAAGACCGTCCTTGCGATGGGGCACAACGTTTTCTATCACGGCCCGAAGTTCGACACGCAGCAACCCCCGCGCTGGCCGGTGTATGCGGTGTGGTCCAACGGCACCTGGGGCGAACGCCGGAAACTCGAATGGGACGACCCGCGCGGCGCGCTCATCTACACCAACAACTGCGGGCAGCGCGTGGTGCTGGACAACGGCGATATCGCGTTCGTCATGTCTTTCGGCACCAGCCGCAACAGCCGTTCCGCGGCGGGAGTGCATTGTTCGTTCGATGGCCGGACGCTGGCCATCAAGAACGTCGGCACCGAGATGAAGCACACTGTCGGACGCGGATTGCTCGAGCCATCGCTGGTGCGCTGGAGAGGAAAATTCTTCGTCACGCTGCGGACGGAAGACAATCGCGGCTATGTCGCGACCAGCGATGACGCGCTAAACTTCAGTGACAAACAACCGTGGTGCTGGGACAACGGCGAAGCCGTGCCGATGTCGACGACACAGCAGCACTGGCTCGCCCATTCCGACGCGCTGTTCCTCGTCTACACCCGGAAAGACGCTAGCAATCTGAAAGTGCCCCGGTGGCGATCGCCACTGTTCATGGCCCATGTCGATCCGCAACGATTGCGGTTGCTGCGCGACACCGAGCGCGTGGTGCTGCCGCTCGTGGGCGATGGCGTCAACGCCCCGGACGATGTCGCCTACAGCGGAAACTTCCATCCGGTCAACGTCAGTGCGGACGAGTCATGGGTGACCGATGGTGAGATGCTGCCGAAGCGTGGTTATCGGGGCGACCTGCTGCTCAGCCGGATCCGCTGGTCGCGGCCGAACCAGCTGGTGCAGTCGTAACGTTACGGTCGGCGCGATCTGCCACGAAACGGAATTCCTGCGGAAAATCCGATTGAAAGAGGTCTAACGACGGTGTTAAACGGGGCATAGGACAAAAATTCGCAGGCGGAGTGCCTGCTGTCGATCACCGTCCCCGGAGCCGAAGTTTCGCCATGCACGCCAGCATTCTGATCGACCTGTTGGACCTGATCTACCGCTATTTCATCCTCCCGCTCAAGCTCTTGATCATCTACATCCTGACTTCGATCGGCATTCCGTTCTGAGCTGCCATCCCAGCGAGCGTCGCGGTGTCCGCCCGACGAGCTGGTGAACGCTTCAGATGAGCGACTGTGTTACACTCGCGGTGGATCGCTCCTCGCCTCCACAACTTCGACACATCCCGGCATGGATGAACCCAGCTTTCTGTTGCGCGCGGTGACCTGGCACATTGGTAGCGGCGATGCGCTGTTGACCGGCTGGTTACTCATGATGAGTAGCGTCGTGCTGTATCACGGCTGCGGAGTGCGCCGCAGTCGGACGACGTTGATCAGCATTCTTGCGCTGGTATGGCTGATTCTCGCCGACGCGTTGAGCGTCCCGGTGTTGGTCCTCGTCGGAATCGCGACCGCAGCGACGATGTACCGAAACTGGTTTTATCGAGAGCGACAGCCGGCGACATCACGGACCGTCGCGATCATCGGAGCAATAATCTTTCTGATCCCGATCGGCGTGGAGCTACCTTATCACTGGCCGCTTCGTCCCGTGGCTCCCGCAGCAAAGAGCGTTGCGGTCATCGGCGACTCGGTCAGCGCAGGATTGAATGCGAAGGATGTAACATGGCCGCGGCAGCTGGCGCAGTCCACAGGCCGCGTGATTTATGATGCGTCGCAACAAGGTGCGACCGTGAAATCTGCGCTGACACAACTCGAACAACTCAACGGCCGCGGCGAGGTGTTGTGGATTGAAATCGGGGGCAACGACATCCTCGAAAGCCTGCCGGTCAGCGTGTATGCCGAGCGATTGGAAGCCTTGCTGCAATCCGCACGGAACAAGTATCGCACGATCGTGATGATGGAAATTCCGGCGCCGCCCGGCGGTGGCGGATATGGAGTGACACAGCGTGTTTTATCGAAGAAGTACGACATCCCGCTGGTGCCAAAGCGGCAATTCCTCGCGGTGCTGACCTCTGCCGGAAGTACGCAGGACGGCGTCCATCTTGCGAACGCCGGTCATCAACGCATGGCGGCACTCGTGCAGAAGACTCTCGGATGGACCAACGGGCAACAACCCGGTGAATATCAGCGCATCGAGTGAATCGCGGCGAGCAGTTTCTGCACGCACGTTTCCGCAAACACAGCGTCGTTAATGTGCATGTCGAGTTCCAGCAATTCGACATCGCCGTGTGTGTCGCGGAGCCCTTCGAGCAGCGCCGTGCGCGCGGTCGGATCATCAAACGGTTTGCCGGTGACATCGATCGCCGAGACGCCGCGGAGGGGAAACAGGATCGTTGTCGGTCCGATCGCCGAGGCGGCTTTGTGGCCCACTTCTTCACCGAGTTGACGGTTTTCGTCCGGCGTTGTCCGCATCAGCGTGATGTTCGCGTTGTGCTGATAGAACAACCGGTCGCGGAACTTCTCGGGCACCGTGGGACGCGGGCCAAAGTTGACCATGTCGAGGGCGCCGACGGAGATGACCTGGGGCACGCCGCGTTTGCCCGCCGCCGTCAAACGGGTCGGACCGGCCGACAGCACGCCACCAACGAGTTCGTCCGCGAGTTCCGTCGTGGTGATGTCCAGCACGCCCGCGATCAGGCCGTCGGCGATCAGGTTTTCCATCGCCTCGCCGCCCGTGCCGGTCGCATGAAACACCAGCACCTCATAGCCCGCGGCTTCCAGCAGCTTGCGCGCGTGTTCGACACAGGGAGTCGTCACCCCGAACATCGTCGCCGCAATCAGCGGCTTGTCGGTCTGCGGTGGGGAAATCGCCGGTTGCTGCACCATCCCAATCATCGCTCCGGCGGCATTGAACAGCACCGCCCGGCTGATGCGGTTCAAGCCCGCGATATCCACCACCGAGTTCAGCAGAAAGATATCCTTCCCACCGACAAACGGCCGCGTTTGACCCGCCGCGAGCGTACTCACCATCACCTTGGGCACGCCGAGCGGTAAGGCGCGCATCGCGGTGGTACCGATCGTGGTCCCGGCAGAGCCCCCCAGTGCCAGGACACCCTGCACCCGGCCCGCTGCATGATGTTCCTCAATGATCTTTGCGACGCCAGTCGCCGCAGCGCTCACTGCAAACCCGCGATCCTGCTTCTGCTGAATCTCGGCAAGCGTTGTCCCCGCCGCGGCGAAGACGGTTTCTCGCGCGATGTCGCCCGCAAACTGCGGTGTTCCTAATCCACCCGCATCCACAACGCAGGTCTTCACCCCGGCGGCGTAAAGCTGATCACGCACAAACGCGAGTTCCTGCCCCTTGGTGTCCAGCGTGGCGACAAGATAGACCGGCATGGCAACCTCATGGATGGCACATCGATGGCGGATGGATGGCGGTATCGTAGCCAATGATGGACGCGATTTCCCCATCCCGGCGGTATACTGGCTGATCTCACCGGCGCATGAGGTTTCACCGAAGGATGCTGTGCGATGAAGTCGTGGGTGGCTGTGTGTGTGCTGATCACGCCGACCGTGGCGATGGCGGACGAACCGATCTCGTTCGCGCGGGACGTGCTGCCGATTCTTTCAGCGAATTGCTTCGCTTGTCACGGCCCGGATGAACACGAGCGGCAGGCGGACCTGCGGCTTGATCTGGAAGCCGACGCGAAGAAAGCCCGCGACGGCAGCCCCGCTATCGCCTCCGGTTCGCCCGAAAAGAGCAGCATCATCACACGGATCCTCAGCACCGATCCTGATACCGTGATGCCGCCGCCGAAATCGAAGCGGCAACTGACTGCGGCACAAAAGGAAATTCTCCAGAAGTGGATCGCGCAAGGAGCGAAGTGGGAACGTCACTGGTCATTCGAGCCGATCTCCAAACCCGCAGGAAAACTCGATGATTTCGTGAAATCGGCCCTCGCGAAAAAGCAGTTGTCGCTGCAACCGGCCGCGTCGCCGGAGACGTTAGTGCGACGGCTGTCCCTCGACATCATCGGGTTGCCCCCGACGATCGAACAGGCCGAACAGTTCGCGAAAGACCCGTCACCGGCGGCGTACGAAAAGCTCGTTGATGAACTGCTGGCGCGGCCGCAGTTTGGTGAGCACTGGGGCCGGATGTGGCTGGATCTCGCGCGGTATGCCGACACCAAGGGTTACGAGAAAGACCTGGGCCGCACGATGTGGCCGTATCGCGATTGGGTCGTCAACGCCCTGAATGCCGACATGCCGCTGACACAATTCACCATCGAGCAACTCGCGGGGGACCTGTTGCCGAATCCGACCGAATTACAGCTGATCGCGACGGCGTTTCATCGCAACACGATGGCGAACGACGAGGGCGGCACCGACGACGAAGAGTTCCGCACGGTTGCCGTGAAGGATCGCATCGACACGACGATGCAGGTCTGGATGGGTCTCACGATGGGTTGTGCGAAGTGTCACACCCACAAGTACGACCCGATTTCGAATGACGAGTACTACAAGTTCTACGCGGTCTTCAACCAGACAGAAGATGCCGACCGGTTTGACGATGCCCCGAAGTTGCCGATCATCACGCCATCACAGCGGACCGAACAAGAACGCCTGCAGGCCTCGGTCAAGACGAAAGACGCGGCCGTCAAACAGGCCGCCGAAGCCGACGCTAAACTCGCCGAGGCGGAAGAAGCGAAATGGAAACGACCGAGTCAGATCACCGCGACGGCGAAAAGCGGCGCGAATCTCGCCGCGCAGGACGACAGTTCGATTCTCGCGAAAGGTAAACTCGACAACGAAGACACTTATACGGTGACGCTCACACTCACCGCGGGGCGTTACACCGCGCTGCGGCTGGAAGCGATCCCCACGAAGCTCGCGGACGGGCAACTCGGCGTCGGCCGCAAACCTGCCGATCCGAATTTCGTGGTGTCCGAGTTGACCGTTGAACTCGTTCAAGGCGAGAAGGTCCAGCCGGTGAAGCTCGCCAATCCGCGGGCCGATTTCTCACAAGACGGCTGGCCGGTGGCGAACTCTATTGATGGCGATCTCAAAACCGGCTGGGCGATTTCACCGCGACAACGAGACCCGCACGTGGCGATCTTCGATTTCGCCGAGCCGGTCACGTTGACCACGGAGTCCAAGCTGTGCGTAACGCTCACGCAAAACTACGGCGACAAGTTGGTGCTTGCGCAGTTTCGGTTGACGGCGAGCGACGCCGAGCCAGCGACATTATCACCACGACCGGAATCACCGGAAACGCAATTGGCCCGCAAGGAACTGACGGCTGCACAAAAGTTGCTCAACGACTTCAACGCCGCATTGCCGCAGTTGCCGATTCTCCGCGAGTTGCCGTCCGGGAAGCACCGCGTGACCAAGATCCACAAACGCGGCAACTTTTTGGATCTCGGTCGCGAAGTCACCGCCGGGATCCCTTCGGCGTTCGCCAGTTCGCCCGAACCGTCCGCGCACACGCGCCTCGCGGTCGCGCAGTGGCTCGTCAGCAACGAGAATCCGCTCACACCGCGGGTTTGGGCGAACCGCGTGTGGGCGCGGATGTTTGGACAGGGCCTTGTTGAAACCGAAGAAGATTTCGGTGCGCTCGGCACACCGCCATCGCACCCGCAACTATTGGACTGGCTCGCGGCCGAATATCGCGGTGGCGGCTGGTCGTTGAAGAAACTCATCAAGACGATCGTCATGAGCGACACCTATCGACAGGCATCGGAGATCACGCCGGAACTGCAGGATGCTGATCCCCGTAACGTGCTGCTGTCACGCGGGGCGCGATATCGATTGAGCGCGGAAGTCGTGCGTGATCAGACCCTCGCGGCGTCTGGCTTGTTGTCGCAGAAGCAGGGCGGGCCGCCCGTCATGCCGCCGCAACCGGCCGGCTTATGGCGGTCCACCTACAACGGCACCAAATGGATCGATGCGGAAGGCGAAGATCGTTATCGTCGCGGGATCTACACGTACCTCAAACGGACCA
>DASRYX010000514.1:0-2822 GCA_035686985.1 Planctomycetaceae bacterium
GTCATCCAGCGTGCGGACCAGCCGCGTCAGTTCCAACTGCTTCTCGAGCACATCACGCCGCGTCTGTCGCAGGAGCAGATTTCCGGGGTCATATTCACTGAAAACATCGAACAGCAAGCCGCTGGAGGCCTGCATCTGACCGGCGCTTTTGCGACGGCCGGGCAGTCCTTTGAAGATCAACCCCGCGATGGAAGCCACTTCCCGGAACTCGCGCTTGGCCATTTCGACGGAGTTCATGCAGGCCGTGATGTCCTGCCCAACACCCACGGAGTCGAACAAGCCGGCTTTCAGCGCTTCGTCCCACGGCGGTTCTGTCGGCGAGAGCAGTTCCAAACCATAATCGTTCACGGAGATGCTGAACGTAATCGGTGCCAGTCGCGACAACCGATACGCCAGAACTGCTCCCAGGCCTTCATGCACCAGCCGGCCTGCAAACGGATACAGGTAGAGGTGGTATCCATCCCGGGATTTCACGCGTTCAATCAGCAGTTCATCTCGACGCGGAATACGGGACCATTCGGCCTGCAGGTCCAGTAACGGTCGCAATGCCCGCATTTCCGGTCCGCGAAAATTCCCTTGTGCCGCTTCATCGAGCCGGAGTCGAATGGCGTCCGACAATTCGCTGGAGAGCGGCATCCGCCCCCCCATCCAGCGGGGCATGCGGATGTCGGACGAAACCTTCGCCCGGCGGACCCACACCGTCGAATCGCGCACCTGCACAAGCTCCACGGGATTGCCCGCGAAGATGAAACGATCTCCGGGAGTCAGGCGGGCGAGAAAGCTTTCTTCGATCGTGCCAAGTCGGGCGCCTTTCAGATATTGCACGGTGAGCTCTCCATCGCCGACGATCGTGCCGATGGAGAGCCGATGCTGCGTCGCGAGCCGCTTGTCATCGAGATGAAACCGGCCGTCCGTTCCCTGGCGGACTTTCTGATATTCGGGATACGCTTTGAGAGCGTGCCCGCCGGTCGAGATGAAATCGACAACCCAGTCAAAATCGGATCGCGGCAAATCGGCATAGGTCGTCGTCGTGCGCAACTCGGCGAAAAGATCGTCCGGATCGAAGCCGCCGCCCAACGCCATGGTGGTCGCGTGCTGAGTCAGCACATCCATCGGAGCCGAAGGGGGAATGCGGCTTTCCAACCGACCGGCTTCGACGGCATCTCGCGCGGCGGCGATTTCCAGAAGCTCGAGCGCATGAGCCGGGACAAAGGTGACTCGGCTCTCACGCCCCGGAGAATGCCCGCTACGTCCTGCACGCTGCAGCAGACGGGCGATCCCTTTGGGACTGCCGACCTGGAACACGCGCTCCACGGGCGCGAAGTCGACACCGAGGTCGAGCGTCGAGGTGCAGACCACACACTTGAGCTGACCGTCACGCAGCTTGTCTTCCACCCACTCGCGGCGGGATCGATCGAGGGAACCGTGATGCAGCGCAATCTTGCCGGCCCAATCAGGACGTGCCCGCAACAGACCCTGATACCACGCCTCGGTTTGCGACCGCGTGTTCGTGAACACCAGCGATGTCGCGGCGCGATCGATTTCCTCGACGACGCCTTGCAACAATCTCAGTCCGAGATGCCCGGCCCAGGGAAACCGCTCGATCGTGGCAGGGATCACCGAATCAATCGCCATACGCTTCTGCGAGACGCCGCGAATGAGTGTGCCTTCGATCAACGACTCATCGACGAACCGCGGTGATAGATCATCCGCGCTCGACTCCGTTTCAGAGATGGTGACCGCAGTGGCGGACCGCGTCTGGCCGAGCAGGGTCTTCATCGCCTGTTCGGTATTCCCCAAGGTCGCGGAGAGCCCCCAGGTTTGCAGATTCGGTCGCCAGTTCCGCAAATGGGCCAGACACAACTCGGTCTGCACGCCGCGCTTCGTGGAGAGCAGCTCGTGCCATTCGTCCACGATGACACTCTGCAGGTGCCCGAACTGACGCTCCGCATCTTCGCGGCTGAGCAGCAGCGATAAACTTTCGGGTGTCGTGATCAACGCGGTCGGTAGTCGCTGACGTTGCCGGTTGCGAACCGACGCTGAGGTGTCGCCGGTGCGGGCTTCCAGCGTCCACGGTATCTGCAGATCGGTGAGCGGGGCCTGCAACGCCTGCATCGTATCGGCGGCTAACGCCCGTAGCGGGGTGACCCACAACACGCGCAGCGGTTCTTCGCTGCGAGGGCGTGACGTCGCCGGGAGCCGCGGTTCTGCGAGCCATTGCAGGATCGGGCCCATCCACGCGGCGTAGGTTTTCCCGGTGCCCGTGGTCGCATGAATCAACCCGCTTTCGCCGCACCGCGCCGCCGTCCATGCCTGACGCTGGAACCGAAAGGGCGACCAGCCTCGCGTCTTGAACCAGTCAACAACGCGGTTGAGCGCCTGCTGTTCTACCCGGCTGAGACGTGGTGACTGCGTTTGTGGACCAGCCATCGTCGCCGTCATCACGTCCCCTGAATCGCTCCGTGCACCCGATTTTGCCGCGGTGAATCTTAGCGCGGCGTGGGTGAACGTCAACGCGGCTGGCATCGGGAATAAAAATCTCCTTTTGTTGTTAATCCCGCCAGCAAGTCGGCGGTTAAGTTACGGACCGTTATAAACTTGCTGGCCCGGTGGATTTCAGGAATCTGCCGGGACGTCCGGCGGCAGCATTCCCGACGAGTCCTGTGGGAACGCCAGAACGGGACAGGGCGCCCGCCGAATGATCGCTTCGGCAATGCTCCCTTCCAGCAGCCGGCGCAGTCCCCGCCGCTGATGCGTGCCGACGACGATCAACGACACCTTTTCGTGCTCGGCGACCGACACAATCTCCGTGACAGGATCAC
>DASRYX010000515.1:0-8542 GCA_035686985.1 Planctomycetaceae bacterium
TCGCTCTTCACGACGAACTCGTCGCCGGTTGCCGCTCCGTTGAAGCCGTAGCCATCCTTTGCGGCGAGCACAATGTCAGCCATCGGAGCGTAGTCCGCGGGTTGCGGCAGTCCGTACTTCGCGAACTGATCGGGCAGCACGACTTCCGCAATGCCTTCCTGGTCCTTGAAGAGTTCGACCACCTTCTTGCGATCGTCGTCGCGCGACTCCGGCACCGTGAGATAAACCATCGCGATGCCGCCTTCGGGAACGGCGTGCACCCGCGCTGCGGTGACTTTGTTGCCTTCGACGGTGAGCAAGCCCGCCTGCCGCAACATCACATTCGGATGCAGCGCCTTCGGGATGCTGATGAAACCGTGATCGGAGACCACGAAAATGGTGGTCTGCTCGCGAATGCCCGCCTCGTCAATCGCGTCGATCACTTCCCGCACGCAGGTGTCCGCGAACGCCACGGCAGTGTAGCCGGCGGAACTCAGGGGACCGTACTTGTGATGCGTGCCGTCCACGTTGAGCAGGTGCAGATACGTGAGGTGCGGTTTGTGTTCGCGAATGACCTCGCACGTTGCGCGGGTCCAGAGCACATCTCGCACCGGCGTGGCCATCTTGCCGAAGTTCTTGATCGAGTCATCGGTGAGCGCGCCGCATTTCTTCAGGCTCTCGATAAGTCGCGGCGTCGTGTGATCAAGCGCCTCGGGGACATCGGGAAAGTTGTCGTCCAGGGTGTCGCAGTTCCGCGTGCACGGCCAGTTGATCGCCGCGGTCTTGAAGCCCTGCTGGTGCATCACGTCATAGATCGTGGGCGCAAAGACGAGCTGGGCCTTGTCCTGCCGCGGATTGACGATGACCGGCAACCCCGGGCCGGGGCGGTCGAGCACGCCGTTGAACAACACACCGTGTTTTTCGGGCCAGTTCCCGGTGGTCATCGAAGTGTGATTCGGCCACGTCACCGAAGGATTCGCCGGGATCATGCCTTTTGCCTGCACGCCGGTTTTGGCGAGACCGCGAATCGCTGGCATTGGCACGTTCGGATCATCCAGCAGATAGGCCGGCAAGCCGTCCACACAGATCACCACCACGTGGCGATTGTTCGGCTTCGCGTCCTGCGCGAACGTCTGCAACGTCGAAAGAGCAATGAAACTTAAAACGGTGAACGACAGAATCCGAATCATTCGGTGAGGTTCCTTGAGGCGCTGATTGAAGTTCGTAGTGTGTTCATGACGTCACCGGACGCCGGGGATTCGTCCGCCGCGATTCACGAACGTGGCCGCCGCCGCTTTGGGGACGGGGAAGATCACAGCGTCACCCAGGTCGCGGCCAAACGTCACGCGATCACCGGCGACTTTCCCCGGCACCGGAATCAACCGCACGACGGTCGGACGATGAGTCACGACCGCCATTGCCAGCTGGTCGGCAATCAACGCGGAAATGGTCTGCGGATCTGTTTCGCCAGGGATTGGAATCAGATCAAGTCCTAGCCCGCCGACCGCCGAGAGTTGTTCCAGATATTCCAGCGACAGCGAACCGGCTTCGGTCGCCGACACCAGCCCGGCATCCCGCAGCACGGGCAACAGAACGTTCGCTTCCGCTGCGGCGTCTGTCGATGCAAAGCCGCCCGCCGAACGGATCGCGCTGTAAATCATCGCGAGCGCCGCCGCGGTTCCGGGACTGCCGAACGCCGAGACCCCCAGGACCTGCAGGAGTTCCGCGATCGTCTGACCGGGCCGAATCGTCGGAGCGAGCGACACATCCACACGGCCGAACTCCGCACCGACACGCTGGGCGATCTCCCGGCCAATGAGTTCGGCGACACGTGCGGCCTGAAACGCCGCGGCCTTGATGTCACCCGCTAACGTCGGCAGCGAAGCCTGCGGATCGCGCGCCAGACGCTGTTGCAAAGTATGGCGGATCGGTCCCATCGCACTCATGCTGACGTGCACCACGAGATCGCCCCAGCCTTCGCCGCTGAGTGCTCCCGAAAGCGGCGGTCCTTCCGCAGGAAGATTTGCGAGCACCGATAACTTCGCGGCCCCGATGCCGTCGCGATCCATCGTCGCCATGGCGGTGTCGCGAATCACTCGCCCCAGCAATTCGACTGCATCGATGTTGATTCCCGATTCGCTGCCGGCGACTTCCACCGCCGCCTGGACCCGTTCGGTCTGTGACAGTACCTGCGGCAGCGATTCGATCATCAATCGGGAACCGCGCGACATGCCGTTCTGCACACGCACGAGATAACCGGCGATTTGATCGAGCCGCACATGACTCGCTGCCCCGTCGAGCGTTTTGGCAATGTGCAGCACATCATCAGCCGTGTGCCCCTCGGCAAGCCGATCAATCGGGTAGACGCACACGCGGCGCTGGAGAATGGGGACGCCGAATTCCGCCGAGACGGTCTCACACAATTTGACGAACGGGTGGGCCTGTTGCAGGATCCGCTGGTAGAGGCTTTCGCAAAGTCGGTGCAGCGAGCGATCCGCCACATCCGCGGCGTTGATGCCGAGCGTCACCGTTCGCACTTCGAGCGGCGGCAGCGTCGCCGTATTCGGATCCAGAAAAGAGACGCGCCGTCGTGGCATGGAAACACTCTCGAAGGTGCACTGTCACTGAAGCCCACGGTTTCTTAACCGTGGGTCTTATGTCGTCTTACGCCGTCTTTGACCGAATCACCGGTTGCGGCTCGGGCTGCGAAATTGCCTGCAGCACATGGTCATTGAACAGCCCGACGGACAAACCTTCGCCCTGGAACATCTGGTTGAGATCCTGCTGAAGGAAGACGACATTCACGCCCGACGGAACGGCCAGTTGCAGGCAGGTGACAAAAGTCTGGTCTTTGTCGTTGCGCATGCCGTACAGGTCGACAACATCGATGCCGTCCTGCGCGAGTCGATGGGCAATCCGCCGCAAGACCCCCGGGCGATCCTGACCGGTAATCCGCAGCATGTACGCGATTTCTTCCTGCCCGGCCGAAGACTCGAGCGGGCTCAGACCCATCGCGGCATCTTCTTCGGGGTCTTTCAACGTGACGACCCCACCGAACGGACGACACACGGCCTGAATGTGTTCCACAATCACCGCGGGGTCCCGATCGTCGGGGAACTCCGCCGCGATAATCATCGAGAAATACTGCCGCATGATGGCCTGGCTGACATCGACGAAGGTCCCGCGGAGTTCATCGAGCGCGGTGGCCAGCGCGGCGAGGATCCCCACGCGATTGACCGCCATTACCGACATCACGTACTGCTTTGCCATTCCGCATCCTTCCCGCTGGGCTGATGATCTCGGCTGATTATAGGAAGAACGCGCGGGTTCTGCCGCCCAAGTCACGGCGTCGGTCATTTGGGCGACGGATGTCGCAGGGCACGACCAGCGAGTGTTCCCGTCGGAACACCTTGAAAGACGGCCGGATGCCCGTTCACGAAGACGTACCGTGTACCCCGGGCATATTGATGTGGATCATCGAACGTCGCGGCGTCGATGTACTCTTTCGGATCGAAGACCACCACGTCGGCGAAGAAGTCGGGCTTCAGATATCCACGGTCTTTGAGCCCGATGATATCCGCGGGCAGACCCGAGCAGCTGCGGACGGCGTGCTCGATCGGAATAACGTTTTCCTTCAAAGAGTACCGGCCGATCTTGCGCGCGAAGGTTCCATAATTCCGTGGATGAGGGCGATCTTCACCCGGCAGATAAGCCCGGCCGTCGGACGCCGTCGCGACCCACGGACGCTGCATCGCCATGCGAACGTCGTCCTCGCTCATCGAGAAGTTCACCACCGCTGCACCGCCGTGACGCAGAATCTCCAGCGCGACGGCCAGCGAGGATTGCTTCGACTCGTCCCCCGCTTCGACGAGGTTCTTGCCGATCCACTCGGGATGCGATTTGCATCGCACGAGATAGATTGCCGCACCATCGCGCTTGGTCGACAGGCTCGCCTGGATTTCCTTGCGCAGCTTCGGTCCGATTTCCGAATCGCCCAGTCGTTGAATCAATTCCTTCGAGCCGCCAGAGCGCGCCCAAGTCGGCACAATGGTCGCTTCCAGTGAGGTGCTGGATGCCGTGTAGGGATACTGATCCGCCGTGACTTTCTCGCCGCGCTGCTGGGCCTGTTCAATGAGTTCAGCGGCGAGCCGCAACGTGCCCCAGGACTCCTGCCCCGCGGCTTTGAAGTGGGAAATGTGGGCCGGCAGCTTGCCTTCTTTACCGATTCGCATCGCTTCGCCGACAGCGCTGAGCAACTCGGTTCCTTCGCCGCGGATGTGGCTGGCGTAGATCCCGCCGTGCCGGCCGACCACCGTGGCGAGCGTGATCAACTCCTCCGTGCTGGCGTAAACGCTGGGGACGTAAATCAACCCCGTGGACATGCCCCAGGCCCCATCCTGCATGGCTTTCTCGGTGAGCTCTTCCATCTTCTTCAGCTCGTCCGCGTCGGCTTTGCGGTCGACATCACCGGCGACATGATTTCTCAGCGAACCCTGCGGCAGCAGATGGGCGACATTCGTCCCGGCCCCGCCGTCGTCAATCTTCTTGTAGAACGCGCCGACATCGACCGGTCCGCTGCCGCAGTTCCCGGTCACCTGCGTGGTGCATCCCTGAAGCACGTAATTGACGCTCGCCCGTAGTGCGGGATCAGTCACCTGGCTGTCACTGTGGGTGTGCAGATCGATAAACCCCGGCGTGACGTACAGACCGGTGCAATCAATCGTCCGCCCAACGCGTCCGATCTTGATCGCTCCAACGCCGACGATTTTATCGCCCTTGATGGCAACGTCGGCGATTCTTCCTGCAGCACCGGTTCCATCGAAAACGAGCCCGCCGCGAAGGAGTACATCGACATCGACCGGGTCTTGGGCGAATAAGGGGAATCCGCTCAGCAGGACGACCATGCAACTGGAGAATTTAAGGAAGGCAGCAATCCAAGCTCGCACGGCCGTTGACCTTCGGAAGAGGTTGACATTGAAGCGCTCGACCACGATCAAAATCGTGGCAGAAACTGACAGGGATGCAAGCCAGAAGCGAATTTGGCGAAATTCTGTTCACATTTGCTGGTCGGGGCGAAAATTGGACTTTCGCTTGTGTTCACCGACGCCTATCATACTGGACTCGCCGCAACTTGAAGCGGACCGTGTGTCCGCCACACTCCCGTTGATGCCGCCCGCTCCGGCTGGAACGCGATCGCATGGGATGCGAGCCCGACCTTCCTGCCCCACACCCACAGTTTCACGAAGCCATCATGCGACGGAACGACATCCGCAACATCGCCATCATTGCCCACGTTGACCACGGCAAAACCACCCTGGTCGACTCGCTCCTCAAAGCCAGCGGCCAGTTCCGCGAGTCACAGCTGCAGGGCGACTGCATTCTCGACTCCAACGATCAGGAACGGGAACGCGGCATCACCATCCTCGCGAAAAACATCGCGTTGATGTACGGCAACACGAAGATCAACATCATCGACACGCCCGGCCACGCGGACTTTGGCGGGGAAGTCGAACGCGTCCTCAGTATGGCCGACGGCGCGCTTGTGCTCGTCGATGCCTTTGAAGGACCGCGGCCGCAAACCCGCTTCGTGCTGCAGAAGGCGCTGGAAGTCGGCCTGCAACCGGTTGTCGTGGTGAATAAGATCGACCGGTCGGATGCTCGCCCGCAAGACGTGCTGTCCGAAACGTTCGACCTGTTCTGTGAACTCGGTGCGGACGATCAGACACTCGATTTTCCGTACATCTTCGCCAGCGGCCGTGCCGGTTTTGCAACCACCGATCCGACGATTCCGTCGACCACGATGCAACCGCTGCTCGACATGATCGTCAAGCGCGTGCCGGGGCCGCTCACGCATCCCGACAAGCCGCTGCAGATGATGGTGACCTCGCTGGCATACTCCGAGTTCGTGGGTCGGATCGCCACGGGCCGCATTGTTTCCGGCAAAGTCCGCCCGGGACAAAAAGTCGTGATCATGAAGGCCGACGGGAAGAACGTTCCCTGTACCGTCGTGAATGTGGAAGTCTTCGAAAAACTCGGCCGCGTTGCCACACAGGAAGCGACTGCCGGGGACATCGTGGCACTGACCGGGCTGGACACGCCGGAAATCGGCGACACCGTGGCCGACCCGGAATCACCGGTCGCGTTGGCCCGAGTGAACGTCGATGAACCGACGATCTCGATGACCTTCACCATCAACACGTCGCCGTTTGTCGGCCAAGCCGGTGGCGGAAAATTCCTCACCAGCCGGCATTTGCGGGCCCGGTTGATGCGCGAACTGGAATCCAACGTCGCGCTACGAGTTGAGGAACTCGAGCTGAAGGATCAGTTCAAGGTCTCCGGTCGCGGCGTGCTGCACCTCGCTGTGCTGATTGAAACAATGCGCCGCGAGGGATACGAACTTTCCGTCGGCAAGCCGCAAGTTATTCGCAAGCAGATCGACGGCAAGTGGCACGAACCGTTTGAGTTGCTGGAAGTCGACGTTCCGACGGCGGAACTCGGCGGCGTGATGGAAATCGTCGGCAATCGTCGCGGACAAGTCGTCGAAATGTCCAGCAGCGACTCCGGCATGTCGCATGTGGAATTCTCGATCCCCGCCCGCGGTCTGATTGGCATCCGCACGAAGTTGCTCAATGCGACACGCGGCGAAGCGATCATCCACCACCGCTTTGATGGTTACCGGCCGCAGGAGGGGGAAGTCCCGCATCGTCAGAACGGCGTCATGATTTCTCAGGACCGCGGTAAAGCCGTAGCTTTCGCCTTGAACAAACTGCAGGACCGGGCGGAGATGTTCGTCGCGCCGGGAGATGAAGTTTACGAGGGGATGATTGTCGGCGAGAACTCGCGCGACAACGATCTCGTCGTGAATCCGATCAAGGAAAAGAAGCTCACGAACATGCGGGCGTCGGGATCAGACGAAAACGTGATCCTCAAGCCGCCGCGCCGCTTGTCGCTCGAAATGTCACTCGAGTACATCGAAGACGACGAGTACGTCGAAGTGACCCCGAAGGCGATCCGCCTGCGAAAGATCCGGCTCTCCGAGCAGGAACGCAAGCAGTTCTCCCGCTCCGATACCGCCGCGACGTAAGTGACCCCAGAAGCCCAGGGTTTCTGAACCCTGGGTCTCTTCGTTACTGATGATCATTCAAAGAGACCCACGGTTCAGAAACCGTGGGCTTCTTTCATTCTACGACATCGGCAATGATCAGCGTGCGGTCGTCACTGGGCGGCAGATCCCCCGTGAAAGCGCGGACTGCGTTGGTGACCTTCTCGAGCGCCGACGGCGCATCGTCCCGGCAATCGGCGACGACCATATCGAGCCGCGCGACGCCGAACAGATCGCCGTAGCCGTTCGCCGCTTCTGTGATGCCGTCCGTGTAGAGCACGAGTCGATCACCGGGAACGAGCGTAACCTCGGCTTCGCGGTATTCAATGTCGGCCATGAAGCCCATCGGCAGATAATTCGCCTGGTCGAGTGCATCGACTTCCCAGCGGCCGCAGTGCCGTAAACGCGGCGGATTATGGCCCGCGCTGGAGAAGACCAGTTTGTGCGTCGCCGGGTCATAGATGCCGTAGAAAGCCGTGACGAAATGCCCCGAACCCGTCGTGTAGCGCGACGCCAGATGATGGTTCAAAAAATTCAGCAGTTCGCGCGGTGAATGAGTGTCGCTGCAATGCAGATGGGCGATGCAGTGCGTCACCGCCATCACCACTGCGGACGGGGTTCCGTGCCCGCTGACGTCGGCGATGAGAATGCCCCACCGACCGCGCGAGAGGGGAAAGAAGTCGTAGTAATCGCCGCCAGCTCGTCGCGACGTCTGATAGTGGGCGGCCAATTCCAGCGTCGGCACTTTGGGCAACTCCGCGGGGAGCAATGACCGCTGGATATCGGCGACGACTTGCAATTCGCGGTCAATCTCTTTGAACGCCGCGTCGCGCTGTTCGGCAAGAACCAGGGTCTGCGTGGCCCGACCGAAGAGATTCGCCATCCAGACGCGCTCAGGAAGTTCTTCCAAGGTGAATGCGTTTGGTTCGCTGCGCGAGACAACCACCATGTTGAGAGACACGCCCTGATCGAACAGCGGGATCGCCAGGATCGAGCGCTGGCCGTCCAGATACTCCGCCGCGGGGTCCTCGGGGTCGATCTCCACATCGGTGAGAATCATCGGGCGGTCGGCGTAGATCAGCCGGCTGAGAATCCCGCCGGAGAGCAGGGGCAGCTTGTGCGCATCCCGCCAGGGATTGATCTCTTCCTGCCAGCCGCTGAACCGGGTGATGCGATAGTCCGGCGCACTCAATCCGCGACGGCTGAGCGAAATGCGGCGATCGACGGGCAGGAGCTGCTGCATCCGTTCGGAGTAGAGCCGCACCATGCTTTGCGGATCGGTCTGCAGGCTGAGCAGCCGCATGGTATCGACCACGGTTTCCAACCGTGATTGCCAGTCGGCGGCGATGGGGACAAATCCCGAACGAAGTGCCTGTTCCGAGGCAGGAAGCCACGCCATCCGAGACTCCGTCAACAATTTCACCAACCCGAGGATGGCCTTATTGTAGTCACCTCCCCGCC
>DASRYX010000516.1:0-2876 GCA_035686985.1 Planctomycetaceae bacterium
CCGCACGCCCGATCCCTTTCTGAAAGAAGCCCCGCCGGATCCGGTGGTGAAGCGGGAACCAAGCATCGCCGCGCAGTACTTTGCCGCGATGCGCAGCGGCGATGACGAAGCGGCGTGGAAGGCCGTGGTCGATTACCCGCCCGATCCGACCGGTCGGCAGGAGATGGACCGGCAATCGGCGGAACTGCGGCTCGCGGTGATCTACCTGCAACAGGGCCGGCGGGATAAAGCCGTGGAAATCTTTCAGCGGTTCAAAGCCGAAGGGCCCACGAATCCGTGGAAGAAGGATCACGGTCTCGCCGGGGAAGCGATCGTGGACAGCCTCGAAGGCAAGCACAGCCAGTCGAAGTTCAGCATCGAGCAGCTCGATCGTCAGCAGGCGAAGCTCGACGCGCGGTTGAGCCTGCTGGTTGACGAAGCCCGCGCCCGCAACGCCGCCGCCCTCAAACAATCACAATGAAGCCCACGGTTTCTGAACCGTGGGTCTCTTCGACTGAGTTTACAGCGGCTGCCAACCCACCCCGAAATGCCCGTAATCACATCGCCCGGGATACAGCATCTCGGCAAGCATCTCCGCTGAGTCCACGAGCCGCGGCCCGGGTCGATTGAAGTAAGCATTGCCGTCGGTGACGTAAACCCGCTTCTCTCGGACCGCACGCAGATTCGCCCACTCGGGCCGGTCCGTTAACCAGTGCATTTCCGAGCGCGTGCGTGGCAGATCGAACCCGCAGGGCATGGCGATGATCAGATCCGGGTCCGCAGCGACCAGGGCATCCCACGTCATCCACGGCGAATGCTTCCCGGTTTCACCGAAGAGCGAAACGCCGCCCGCCCGTTCGACGAGTTCCGGGATCCAGTTCCCCGCCGCCATCAGCGGTTCCTGCCACTCCACACACGCGACGCGCGGAGCGGGTGCACCGAAGGAACGACAGACCGTACTGATGTCGTCCAACCGTTGCTGCATCGAAGCGAGCAACCGTTCGCCCGCTTGGACGAGATTCAGCGCGGCGGCGATGCGGCGGCCATCCGCCCAGACGTCGGCGAGCGAATTCGGTTCGCACGCCACCACGCGCGGCCGCGACGTCGCCCAACCACACACGGCGGCTTCGACATCCTTCAGGCTGACCGCGCAGATCTCGCATTGCGTCTGCGTGATGACCACTGTCGGCTGGAGTTCTTCCAGCAGTGCCTCATTGACTCTGTAGACCGAGGTCGCGTCTTTCAGCACCGCTTTCACGCGATCATCGATCTGGCGGCTGTCGCCGTGCACATCGAACTTCGCCGCACTGCACGCCGGGAGCGACAGCACCGTCGGCGGAAAGTCGCATTCGTGCGAACGGCCCACCAGCCAGTCGGCAGCCCCCAGCGCGGCGACCCATTCGGTCGCGCTGGCGATCAGTGACACCACACGCGGCGGGGACATGGTCACCGGGCGACCTGCGGCGTCGGTTCGAGGTCATCCGCCGCCGGTTCCACGCCCGCCATCCGCAGGCCGAGCGGGCTGAACAGCAGGCTCGCGAACAACGTCGTGCTCACAAGGCTGCGGCCGAAGTACGGAATGCCGGCGACGTAACAGAGCATCAAGCCTTCGAACGTCAGCGGGTACATGCCGCCTTCACCGAAGTACCACACGGCAAAGTTGGTGATCACGAAGAACAGCGTTTCCGCAACAACGCCGGTGGGAATCGCGGTCAGAATCCGCGGCGTGCGCTTCAGCCATTCTCCGAGTGCGATCGTGCCGAGAAACGCCGCCATGATCAGCGGCTGGCTGGGCGAGAACGCGAACTCGCGATGCCCGGTCAGTCCCCACATCGCAAAGTTGCTGGCGGCGAACACGACCAGCGGCGCGGTGAAGGCCCAGCGCCGATCCCGCAGTGCCGCGCCGGTGAACAGGCAGACGCCCATCATCGGCGCGAAGTTCCACGGGTACCACGTCGTCTGCGGATCGATTTTCATCACCCCGAGCGCTTCGAGCGCATAGGGCATGATCCGCCAGACAAACGTGAAGGCGAACAGTCCCAGCCAGAAACCCCACTTGCGATTCATGCGCTCTCTTCTCCCAGGAAAACGACTCGCCGCGATCGCGGTCCGTCGGTGTCATTCAACTTCGTTTGTGGTTCTGATTCCGCCCATTGGGCCCAGCAGAAACCATCGGCCGCGGTGATCTCCACCATTCGTAGCGACACCGGCGTGCGGAACTCCGGCCCGTCGGTCACGAACGTGTGGAATTCGCCATTCTCGCCGCACGGATCAATGCCCGCGGGCAAGCGGCTGACGAATTCCGCATTGTACGCCGTTCCGACAGATTCGCGACCCAACCGGGCATCGGTGCAGCAGATCCGCGCGCGATAGCCGGCCGCCAAGAACTCGTCCGCAAGGTCCGTGGTGGAACATCCCCACAACGGAAACACCGGCGTGATGCCCAGCCGCGCGCACAGGTCTTCGCGATAGCTGCGGATATCGCTGAGGAACAGATCACCGAATGCAATCGAGGTCACGCCCTGCGAACGAAACCGATCCATGGCCCGCCGGAATGCAGACTCATACACCGCGTTCGGTGGGAACGGCGGGACTTCCATCAGAACGGGATCAAACCCGAGCGATTGCACCTGCCCGCACAACAAGGAAACCGGAATCCGATGCATCGCGACGCATCGCTCGCCGGTCCACACGGTCGTGAGCAAACCCACGATCCGGTAGCGCGGATCGGCCTGCAGACGCCGCAGCATCAGCAGGCAATCCTTGCCGCCGCTCCAGCTCAGCACAATCGGTTGCGGTTCGTTCATTGACGCGATCATCCCTGCGGTGACGGACCGTGCGGTGACATCGGGTGCCCGCCCTGCGGACACCGGCTGGCCGTCCCGGTGCGCTGCACC
>DASRYX010000517.1:0-13509 GCA_035686985.1 Planctomycetaceae bacterium
TGGTAGAGCAACGGACTTTTAATCCGTAGGTCTTGGGTTCGAGTCCCAACGCCCACATTTCTTTATTGCGGCGGCTCGGCGTGGACACGGAGCTGCTCGGGTGGGTTTTCCCGGGCTGAGACCGTCCGTTCACGGGCCTTGAGCAAGCTTTGGGCGGCGTGATAGGCGGTGGCGACGCCGGGCTGCGGGACCAAGCCGCCGCCGAGCACGAGGACGGCCAGCGTCAGCACGGCGATCCGTTCACGCCCGCCGATCCGTAAGGAAATCGAGGACGAATACTGCGTCCCGGTGAACAGCAGGAAGTACGCCCGCATGATCGCGATGCCGTTCAGCGCGGAGGCAATCACGATCCACGGCCCGACATGAGGATACGCTTCGACGGCGCCGTCGATCAGCATTTCGGTTCCCACAAAGCCGACTGTTCCGGGGAAACCGACACATGCGAGCCCGGTCAGCAGGAAGCAGACCGCCAGCGCCGGTGTGTGTTCGTAAAGGCCCTGAAAGTGTACGAGCGGCAGGCGCCCGCGCCGGGCTTCAAGCGCACGCAGTGTCAGTCCGAACCCTCCCAGCGACAACCCTGCTGAAAGCCAGACACAAAGCGCGCCGGTGAGTCCGAGCGGCGTGGCGACCTCCAGGCCCACCAGCACCATCGCAGAATGGCTGATGACCATCCGACTCATAAACCGGCGGGCTTCGGTCTGAACCAACGCCAGCGCCGCGGAGTAAATCGCGGTGAAAAGGGAAACCAGCCCGAGGATCCGCAGCGCCGAATCGGGAGCCATCGGCACGATGAGTCGCAGCGCGGCATAGGCTCCGGCAAGCGGGGTCGTCAGCAGCAGTGCGGAGCCGAAGCTCGCCTTGTCGTACAGATTGATGACCCAGGACTGGAAGGGGAACAGCCCGCAACGGATCGCCACGCCGATCAGCAGGGGCGTGAACAGGACCAACGACGACGCCGGACCGCGTCGTTGAACCAGCAACCAGCCGAGGGCAAGCAGCACCGAAGACGCCGCCATCGCCAGTCCATAAAGCCTTGTTGGTTGCCCGCGGGCTTTCAGTTCGAAGTACGCCGGCATTGTTCCCAGCGCCATCAGAATGATGATGACCCACGGATCCACAGCGCTGAAAAGCCCAAGTGTCAGGGATTCGGTCAACAGCATCGTGGAAAACGAGAAGCGAGCGGCTTTCGTCCGCCCGGTGGCGAGATTCGTCAGCAGGAACAGCAACGCGATCAGCGGGATCAGCGGGGCGTTTAATTCATCGATGGCGAAGAGTTCCCGTCCGATCAGCCGCGACATGAGATGCCAGCGGTCTTCGGCGCGAAAGATGTGCAGCGAGTAAAAATCCTGGGCTTCCAGGATCGAAGCGATAAACACCGACGCAGTGACCACCAGACTTTGACTGTGCGCTCGCGCGGGATCACGCAGGCGCATGACCCATGCCGCTCCCAGCAGGGGAAGGAAGATGGCCAGCTCAATCCAGGGAAAATGCAGTTCGTTCATGACAGTGTGGTTGCTCCGGGAAGCGACCCACTGACGGGGCGCTCGAGCGCGGGGACTTCACCCGGTTTGGCGATCACCGGCCCGTTGACCTGTTCTGTAATCCGATCGTCCATGCGATCGCACCAGCGCAAGACCCGCAGGAACGGATCCACGAGGTAACGGTGCAGGACGGCATCGAGGTAGCCGCGGTTCACGGCGAAGTGGTAGATGGCGATCCGCCACCGTTCCGATAACCACGACTGCGACAGCGAATTGTCCGACGAGAGCCGGGAGCCGATCGCATTTTCGAGCACGCCGTAGTCGTGCAGCAGGGTCGGGGCCCGCAGGAATTGCAGCGTGCGGGCACAACCGTGTCCGAGGATGTGGACCAGAGGGATGTAAAGCAGGTAAGGAGCCGACAGGAATCGCGAGAGCCATGAAAACAAGCCGATTTCCGCAACGATCAACCCGACTTGCGTCATTGCAGCAAAGGAGAGAACGGCTTTGATGTCGGTCTGCGCGCGGCCGGTCACGCGGGCAAAGACCGCGCTCGTCAAACCGAGCGCACACACCACGATCGACAGCACGGGTGACAATGCCAGAATTGGACTGACCCGCAACAGCAGAAACGCACCAAGGTGCACCGACAGCGCCCCATAGAAAATGGCACTGGAGGGCGTGGGACCTTCCATCGCCCGCGGCAGCCATGTCGAAAATGGAACCAGCGCCGACTTCCCCGCGACGGCGAGCACAAGGAACAATCCTACCGTGAAGGCGAGGCCCGGCGGCAGATTCGCCGCTCCCTGCGGCCATGCTCCCGTTCCCATCAGTTTGTCGAAATCTCCCTCACCCGATAGATGATGGAGCAGTAATGCCGCCATCAGCAGGCCGGCATCGGACAACCGATAGACACACCAGACCCGGAAGCCATTCCGGCAAGGGTTCGGGCGTTCCTGGAAGAACGACACCAGCAACGTCGATGAGAGTCCGACCAGCTCCCAGCCGGTGAAGAGCGTTTCGATCGTTCCTGCTAATGACGTCAACACCATGCCGAGCACGAACACGGCATACAGCACAAAAAAACGGTTGAATCCCGCTTCGCGATGCATGTACTTGTCAGCAAACGCGCCGATAGTACCGCACAGCACAAACGTCAGAATCACGAACGGAACCGAGAGCCGATCAAACTCGAACTTGAACGCGAAGTGATAGAGGGTGTGCTCGTCATGATGCGACGTCGCAATCAGTGGCGGCGGGAGGTCATCATGCAGGATCACCCAGTGTCCGAGTTCAATAGGCACGCGACGCTCATTGCCCGCGAGCATCATCACCAGAATGGCGACAGAAGCCACGAGCCCGACACCCATCGCGCATTGCACTGCGCGCTGCGTCCACGTCTCACTCAGCGGGCGATCGATCAGTGACGCCACACCGAGGACGACCACCAGCAGCGCTGGTGCGCAGACCACAATCAGGCCGAGGATCGAAAACACCGTCATGAACGCGCCCCCGCAGCGACAACCGGCGAGAATGGAGTCTTCCCACCGGACGCGGTCGTGGACAGAATCTGCGCGAAGTCGAGATGTTCCCGCCAGCCCTGATACCAGTTCACCGAACGCTGGACCTGCGGCAGTTTGTCGATCGTCGGAACATACGGCACGTACTCGCCGTTCTGGTAGAGACTGAGTTCGGCAGTATGGGGGTTCATGAGGGCGAGCTGCATCCAACCATTACGAAGAATGTTCCCGACTGCCGCGTTGCGATTCATGATCTTTTCCAGTGCCGCCGGAAGTGCTTCAATCACCATCAGCAGTCGGACTGGCTCGTGAATCTCGACGCCCTGCCACGGCAGACCCGAGCGCAGATCGCTCATTGCCCCGTCCATCACACCGAGCAGCGAAGTGACATTGTGCGGCAGCTTGGTTCCCGCGCCCCAACCGCTCGGATCGATATAGGAGAAGAAGTACTGCAGGTTGATCCCGGAACACACCACCACCACGGCACCGAGAATGCGCCCGAGAATCGTGCTCTCTTCATCATCAATGGTCGGATCATACGACACGAGGAACGAACGCCGGTCGAGATACAGCCCGCGCGTCCGACACCGGCGGCCGACCACGCACATCGCGTTGGAAGCGTTGCCGAATTCCGGTCGAGTCTGCGCGAGATCTTCCGTCCGGTTTTCCACGTGCCACATGGCATCGACCGGAGAAATATCCAACGGCGCCGAGTAGAACCGGCGGCACCGTTCCTGCGCATTCAACTGGCACGCCGCATCCAGTTGCTCACGGGCAAATTCGAAGTCGGCGAAATGGGATCGCGGCAAGAGGTCGAGGTCGTAGTACGTCATCGTATCGGTGGCGGTGTTGTGCATCCCGCCGACAAACACCGTGTCTTCGGGAATGACAATGCCGCGTTCGATCAGCAACGCCCGGACGCGGCGGTCGTTGAGCATCGCCGCAAGCGCACGGGCATTGGGTCCGCCAGCGCTGCCGGAGCACGCGCCGCAGTCGTAACACGATTTATGCGGGTTGTTCAGACAGAACGATCCGTGACCGAAGAAGAACATCAACCGCGAGAAGCCGGTGCCCACGCCGATCTCGTTGAGGACGCGCTCGCCGACATCGGCCATTTCTTTGAGGCTGTAGCCGATTGCATCCCCGGTGTCGCCGGGTTCCGCTGTAAGGCGCTCCAGCCGCAACCGCGTCACCGGGGGAGGGGCCATCACGCTTCCAACCGTGCGACGGATCCGTGACGTCGTCAGGGGAAACAGCACCCGGGCGACAAGCGGCACCGACGCCATCACTCCCAGCCCCGCGGCGAGCAACGCGCCGCCGGCAATGCTGCGCGAGCCGATGTGAAACTGATGAGACGCGGTCGCCAACCGCTTTCGGGCGTTAGAGCGCAGGCGATGAGACTCTGCGAGGCTGTAGACCACTTCTTCGACGACGTAATTCTTCGGGCGGACGACGATGGGACACAACGCCTGGAAGTGCGCGTCGGCCACGCCTTTATAATACATCGCCACACCGAAAAAGCCGGCGGTCGCAAAGGTCTCGGCACTCGGGCAGATTTCTTCCAGATGACGGCGGAACGATTGCTCGCGAGTGTCGATGCAGTAGACCGACTGAAATCGAGGAGCAGCGACGCGTTCGGCCGTCCGTCCGCGATTATGGATCGCCAGCGCATCCAGGGCTTGCACACGGAACCGCCGCTCGAAGGCCAGATGAAACATCCGTCGACGCTGCAAATCATCGAAGCGGGTGACCTCACTGATCAGGGTCTCCCACTGTTCCGCCGTCAGATGCGACAGGGCCGCGGCCGACCACCGCATCAACTGCGCAATCTGGAACAGCGCAAACGTCCGTTCAGCCAGTGTCGTGACGGGTGCGCTCGGCAGTACTTTGTCGAGATGAGTCCGCAGGGCTGCGACGCTGCCGCAGCCGGGAACGTCCTTGATGAAGTGCGCCAGGGCGAGCTTCAACAATGTTAACCGAACGGCGACATACTCCAGCAGCGTTCTCTTTGGCAGCGGCCGGCCGAAGCGGTCGCCACGATCTTCTCCTTGCCAGAGCGTTCCCGCGTAGCCACGCAGTGCGAGCAGTTCGCGCGTGAGAAACTCTCCGGCTTCACGATCCGGAATCCCGAGATCTTCCAGTTGCCGGGCGATGATCTCCGCCGCGCTGAACGAGTCCAGCTGCTGCAACGTCTGCGGCAATTTTTGTAACCACGCCTCCACCGGCGGGCGGGCCCGATGCAGCGCTGAGAAGGACTTCCAGAATCCTGCCTCACGCTGCGGCAACGGAAGCGTGGCTAAGCCCTGGTCGATGAAGGCCGCGCAAAAGGGTATCAGAAATTCATGCAGATGCTCGTCACAATCGACGCCGTTGAACTCCTGCAGCAGGTCGCGATGCCGCATCGCCGTGCAGCGTGCGAGGGGAATCGGCAACTCACGCACACCCTGTGCGCAGACTTCCCACAGCGCGCGCAGCGAAAAGGCCCGCCATTCCTCGTCCGTCCATCGATCGACCGTGGCTTCGTTAATCTCCGGGAAGACCTTGCTCCAATGCAGATTGGATTCGCGGCGAACGTCGCGCAGCGCCCAGAGGCGCGTCTCCTCCGAAAGTCTCAGGACCTCTTCCGGGCTGACTTCCGGACGATAGCGGCGCTGCGCATCGGTCTCGGCCATGAACCAGTTCAACTCGGCGACCGGTGCGCTCCTTACCGGATTCGCAAGCATTGCCATGCGCAGATCAAACACCGTCCCGTGCGGTCCAACCTGCTCGCTGGCGTGCTCCCCGAGTTCCTGTCGCAGTGTTTCCTGCAGATCCACCAGGCGGATGCGGCCGCGGTCAAGCTTTTCGCGATAGCGGACTTCAGACAGGTATGTCTCACAGCCGAACCAGTCGCGTCCCCGGGCCAAACCTTCTTCAAACGGAAGGTGTTCGAGCGCCTGCAGCGAATTGAGGAAGGCAAAGGCAGTGACCGGGCCTTGCGCGGGAAGAAGCTGAGCAGCGTTGTGAACGATCTGCTCGATTTCCTCGGGTTGTTTCACTTCGCGCTCCGAAAGGACAGCAATCGATCACCATGAGTGCAAGTCGAATACCGCTCATCAAAACGGCGACAACCGGGAACCGCCCCGTGTCGAGAATCAGTCAGCGGTCGCTCACCACAGATGTTTTCGCTGCGGGAACCTTTGTGCCGCCGCCGGGACACGGCCGAAGATCATCACGAAAGGCAGCCTCTTTTCGCAGTGTGCCCGGCGAAACGCCGCGATCGATTACTGCAAAAATATCGCCTCACTTCCCCGTCAACTCATGAGGAGCCCTTAGCTTAACCAGACACCCTCACACTCAAGTCTTGCCCTGTATCCATCAGGGGCGGAATCGATTTCATCCCATCAGCCGGATTGTTGCAATAAGGCTTTGAGGATTCTGTCGAGCTTGTCAGGTTGACCGGGCAAGACGCTGCCCGGAAGAGAGGCGACAGTGCACGCGAGTCTCCGCTTGGGGGGACGAAGCGATGCGTCGCGCGCCGGAGAGAAGCGCCCCGAATCGTGCAGAGACTCGCGACGTTGCACAGCAGTGTTCACGTCGGGCGCAGTGAAGCGGCGCTTATTTCTGCGTGACGGTCGTCACGGCTTTCGGTGCGGGCGCTTCTTTGAAATAGTCTGCATTGCCGGTGTTGCCGTAGTGGTAGCCGTAGTGATACTGCCCCGCGCCATACCCGCTCCCCTCGAGGCGCACGGCGTTCAGCGCGATTCCAATCACCTTCGCGCCGACCAGCCGCAGTCGATCGAGTCCGCGGGCACACAAGACGCGGGCGCTGCGGCCCAGCCGGGACACGAACAACACACCATCAACCGCGGGCGAAATGATGCTCGCGTCGGTCACCGCCAGCACAGGCGGTGAATCAATGATGATGAATTCATAGGTCTCCCGCATTTTCAGCAGGAAACTACGGAACTCATCGGCCATCAACAGCTCGGCGGGATTATCCGTACGCTGTCCCGACGGCAACAGGTCGAGATGCTCAACATCCGTGCGAACGATCGCGTCCGGAAAGTCGACCGAGTCCTGCAGTACCGTCATCAGCCCGACATTATTGCCCACACCAAACAGCTCATGTTGCGTGGGGCGACGGCAGTCCGCATCCACCAGCAGGCACCGCTTGCCACTCTGCGCGATGCTAATGGCAAGATTGGCGGCGAGCGTGGATTTCCCGGCCCCCGCTTCCGAACTGGTGATCAGCAGGACATGGATATTCGATCCATGACTGCCCAGGAAAATCGCGGACCGGACTGCGCGGTACGCCTCCGCGGCAAACGAGGCGGGCTTGTGGAAGCAGACGCCCATGCGGGCCACCGCCTTGCTCCGCACCTTGCCGCGCAGAGTTCGACTCTCAATGACGGGAATGGTGCCGAGCACCGGAAGCTTCAGCCGCCGCGTTACGTCATCCAAACCACGGAAGCCCCCGTTCGACGATTCGATCAGGAACGAAATGCAAATTGCGGCCAGCCAGCCAACGATGCCACCGCCACCGAGATACTTGCTGTACGCCGGGCCGACCTGCCAGCCGGGCCCCGGCGGCGAGACCACTTCCGCTTTCAGCGTTCCGCTGTCCTTCGCGAGGTTCAGGGCCTGCAACTGATCGAGCACGGTGTCGAACAGACGGCTGGTCCGATCGATGTCATCGCGGTACGACTGATCTTCGTTCTCCTGCTTCGCAAGGCGGCGGGAGTCCGTCTGCTCCTTCTCGAACAGACTGTTCAAATCCGTTTTCTGCTGGCTGATCTTGCTCAAACCCTGGCGCAGTGAATCGACATAGATATCCAGCCAGTCCCCCCGCGGCTTGTCACTTCCGGCTTCGCTGGAAGCGCCTTGCTCGAACATGGCGCGCGTCAGTTCAATTTTCCGACGCACCTCCCGGACGCGCGGGTGCCCGCTCCCCAGGCTTTGCAACAGCTTTTCTTCTTCAAAGATCAGCGGCAGCAACAAGCTGGAAAGTGACTCGGCCGGTGAACCGTCCGCGTCCTTTCGCTGGCGGTTCGCCGTGTCGACCATCAGCAACAACGTTTCCCGGCTGACGTTTTTCGCGATCGCCGCTTCGATGGCATCCAGCTCGGCACGCAGTTGCGTTTCCTGAATCAGAAGATTGGACCGCGTGGTTTCAATCTGCGACATGCGTTCCTGGTGCAGGTTCTTGGCCTTTTCACCCACGAACACGAGCGACGATGTCGCCTTGAATTCGTTGTAAGCGTCCTGCTTCTTCTTAAGATCCAGATCGAGTAGCTTGCGAGCGTCGTCGATAAACTCGACCGCCTTTTTCGTGTCCCCTTGCTGCGACGTCTCAAGATACTCCGTAAAGGCCTGCACGACGGCCCCCAGAACAATCGGGCAGTCCTGCGGATAGGGTGCGTTAAAGGTGAAATCGAGGAATTCTTTTGCGCTGCCCGGTTGCACCGAGAGACCGTTGGCGACATACCCCAGCATCGCCTCGCCGCTGGCTCCCTTGAGATCGCCGTCGCGGAGGTTCCGCAGAGCTTCCCGCAGATGGTTCGGCGACGTGATGAGGATCGCGAACGTGTCCAGCTGCGGGGCCGTGGTGGCAACGGTTCGCCCATCAATCGCCGTCGTCATCGGGCGCGGTTGAAAGACGCGGACGCGGGCCGAAGACGAGTAAACGGGGCGGGCTTTCGTGAAGAGGTAGTAGCCACATCCCACGCCGACCAGCACGAGGAACATGGTCAGCAGCTTCTGACCGAACAGCACCCGCGTCAGATCAATTTCGGATGCTGACTCGAGCGACGAAGGCTGCGACGAGCCGGCCGGAGCTTCTGTGGGCCAGGGACTGGACGCTGACATGGAGTTATTTCGCAATTCGGTGTGAGGATGAACGCGGGTGATTTCTCACCAACTGCACCCGGGCTGAAAGTACCAAATCTACAGCGACCCGCCGCTTTAACGGCTGCGGACGCGAGGCCACCATGCCGGACGTATGTACCGTTCGCCAGCACTATAATCGTTGCGGTGGGCGGAAGCCACGATTACTTGCCGCTGTTCCTCAAAACTCATTCAAGACGGGCGTCACGGTCGTTTTCCCCGGTCGCGCATCGCCAATTCCCATTTTTTGAGGACAATCAGCCCCTCATACGTGGCCATCATCCTGCTGAATTCCCAGCCAGGTCGACCATCCAGAAAGCCGCAGCACCAGACGTAGTGATAGAGAAACCGGAGCCACGGCCGACACGGCAGGCGTCGTGCCAGCTCGCGGGCCCCCCGCCGACGGCGTGCGGAATCACCGCTGAACACATCGGACCAGTTCAAGTCGGCCGTTGCCTGCCACTCCCGCTCGGCCTCCCGGCTTGAGTAGGTGTTGTGTCGTTGCCACCAGTCGTGCAACCCTTTGCTGAAGGGGTAATGCAGAAACGGTTCGGCGATCCGTGGCAGCACACCCTCAACTTGAGGAACCGGAACTTCACCGTGACCGGAATCGACGAAGTGGGCCCGGCTGCGACGCACGATGCGCATGATCCAGACCGGAAACCCATCGGCGTGACGCAGCCAGTGATCAAAGAACATCGTTTTGCGACAGAGCTGAAAGCCGACAGCACTCTCCGCCGCGCGCTCCACCTGCGAACGCACGACGTCCTGGAACTTTTCTGTCGAGACCTCATCCGCGTCAAGCATCAGGACCCAGGTGCTCTGCAAGCCAGCTTCGGTGAGCGCCCAATTGCGCTGCGTCGCAAAGCTTTCAAACGGGTGCGTCACCACCCGCGCCCCACAGGCCGCCGCAAGTTCAGGCGTGCCGTCCGTCGAGCGATCGTCCACGACGACGACTTCGTCACACCACAGGACCGACCGCACGCAGCGTTCAATGTTCGCGGCTTCATTTCTGGCAATGATCACCGCGGCGATGGAGGAGGGAACCGTCACGTTGGCGACCCCGGTGGCTTCAGCTGGCGCGGGCCGATCACCCGGGCCGGGTTGCCTGCAACAATCGTCCACGGATCGACATCGCGGGTGACGACGGAGCACGCTCCCACAACACCGCCGACGCCGACGTGAATTCCTGGTCCCACGAACGCTCGCGCGCAGACCCACGCCTGATCCTCAATCGTGATCGGCGCGGTGGTGAGTCCCATCTGCGGGTCGGAGACATCATGGGATGCCGTACAGAGAAACGTTTCCTGCGATACCGTCGCATGCGCGCCGATGACGACGCGGTCGACGCAGTAGCAATCCACGCGATATCCTAGCGACGCTTCCTCCCCGACTTGCAGGTTCCACGGTGCCCAGACGCGAACTGTCGGGGCGATGCGTGCGTTGCGACCGATGGTGGCACCAAACAGCCTCAGAAGCGTGCGTCGCCACGCGAAACAGATCCGCGGGCTCGGACGAAACAGCAACGCCCAGACGATGCCCCATAGCACGCGCCCGACTTTGTTACCGAACGAATGGGGACTAGGGCATTCGCGCGCACCAACGCGCACCTGAGGCACAGTCTCCGACGGGCGCTCTGTGCTCAAACTATTTTGTGGCAAGGGAGCGGTAGACTTCCAAGAGTTTTTCGCGAAACGTCGCGAGAGAATAATCCTGCACGCGCGCATGTCCTGCGGCCACTAGCCGCTCCACGCAAATTGGATCGGTAAGAATGTTGATGGCATGTCGAGTCAAGGCGAGTTCATCGTCAACATCCGCGGTGAGCCCGGCGTCGCCCACGACTTCCGCCAGCGAACCGTTGTGACTGCTGACGACCGGGCAGCCCCACGCCATCGCCTCCAGCGGCGGCCAGCCGAAGCCTTCGTAATAGCTGGGAAACAGCAGTAACCGTGCTTCACGGTAGAGTTCACAGATCGTGGAGTCAGTGGGATCAACGACGAACTCCACCAGGTCCGTTAGTGAGGAATTCCGGATCAGTTCCGTCAACGACCGGTCTGGGGGTGGCCCTGCCATCACCAACCGACAGGGGACGGTTTCCCGAATTCGATCAAAGATCCGAATCGCCCCCGCACGGTTCTTGTAAAAGCCGTTGTTGCCCACATGCAGAAGATACGGCCGCACGTTCCGACGGCGTGCCTCCCAGTCGGGTAAGAGCGTTCCACTGAGAGGCATCATGACGGGAGGGACGGCGAGCGGAGCAACACAGAGCCGATCCCGCAACGTTGGATCAATCGCAGCCACATCGCGCTCAGTCGCCGTGCTGTCGGCCATGATGGATGCCGCAGAACGCAGTGACCTTAAACTGGTGTGAATCAACCATTGCGCTCCGCGCGACGGTGGCGGAACAGGAAATCGTCGCTGGCTCTGCAAGTACGGAATCACGTCGTGCACGGTCACTACGCTCCGGCCGCGCGGCAACCAGCGGGTGACGTAACCATGACTGCCGTCGATCAGGTGATAAATGTCCGCGCGCTGTTTCCGCACTACACTCATCGCCCGGCGCAGGACGGTGGCGTGATGCCACGCCGTTCGCAATCGCTGTGGAGATCGGGACAGTTCGCGTGCCGTTGGTGCAAGGTTGACTCTGGAAACCGAACAAGCCGGCTCGTCGATGAGCGCCTGCTCGATCAACTCGGCATAGCGATGCATGCTTCCCGGACGGTCCGCTGCCGCCGTTTCAATGAGGAGCACCTTCACGCGGGCAGACCTGCCGCTTCACGCCACGCCTGAATCATCGCGCGGACAACATCGGGCATGCGCATCTGAGCCGACCACCCGAGAACGTCGCGGGCTTTCTTGGGGTTTAATCGGCTTTCGCGGATTTCCGTTGGCCGCCGCAGCGATTCATCGAAGCGGAAGTGGCTCTGCCAGTCCAAGCCAACAGTGCTGAAGGCCGTCGCAACGAAGTCTTCGAGACGATACGTTTCCCCCGTCGCGACGAGATAATCGTCCGGTCGGTTCTGCTGCAGCATCCGATGCATCGCCACGACATATTCCGGTGCCCAGCCCCAATCGCGCGCAATCGAGATGTCGCCGAGTTCAACATGTGTCTCGAGACCCGCAGCAATCCGACACGCCGCCGCGATCACCTTCTGTGTCACATACCGCTGCGGACGCAGGGGAGATTCATGATTGGAAAGGATCCCCGAACAGGCATAGAGATTGTACGCCTCGCGATAGTTGGCGACTTCCCAGAAAGCAGCAGCCTTGGCAACGGCATACGGACTCCGTGGACGGAAGCGTGTCTCTTCATCGGCGGGGCAGGGGCCGGTGTCGCCGAAGCACTCCGATGAGCACGCGTTGTAAAGTCGGATCGGCGCTTTCAGAAACCGGATGGCCTCCAGCAGATGTAATGTCCCCCCGGCGATGCTTTCCAGAGTTTCGACGGGAATCTCAAACGATAAACCCACTGACGATTGGCCGGCGAGGTTGTAAACCTCATGCGGTTCCACCTGCACGAGCGCCTGCAGCACGCTGCGGAAGTCGGTCAGCGTGATCGAAATCAATCGAACGCGATCTCGAATGCCGAGCCGTTCGAGAGAAGTCCAGTTCGCGCGGTGGGCGTCGCGCGAACTGCCGAACACGCAGTAGCCCTGATCCAACAGGTGCCGCGCGAGGTACGTCCCGTCCTGACCGGAGATCCCCAGAATCAAAGCCCGCTTCTCGGACAATCCCGACTCCATTTACAGCGTGACGTTGTGCGGCTGCACGGATGTTGCCGTCGCGGCTAGCCTGCACCGACGGTACCACACAGTGGCGGACCAGAACAGCGCGGCGACGACTGCGCCCGCGACGCTGCCTCGGACCAGTCCGGTACAGAACGCCGCGCGGGGTAACGACACACTGCCGACCGCTGCGACGCCGAGCTTCGCGGTGCCCCATGCCGTGCCTGCATAGCTCATCGCCACGATGCCGAACACGATGAGGGCTAACAACCCAGCTTGCAACTGCGATGTGACCGGCACTAACGGACGTGTCCCCACGACACTTACCGCCGCCATGCAGGTCCCGAACCAACCCCCGAATCGCAGTCCGGCCGCTTGCGCCGCCTGTGGTGGATAGACATAGTCGTAGCTGAGTTCCCACAGCAGCACATCGATGAGGTACCCGAGTCCGCTCCCGATCAACGTGCAGACTCCGACAACAAGGCACCAGTGCCACAACTTTTTGAACCAACCAGGTGGAAATGACACACCACTCACGGCGATGCGGCTTTCTCGGCTTCAGACGGTGAATGAATGAGCGCGTCGCGCAAATGCTCGCGCCAGCGCATCGCGTCTCGAGTCGCCGGATGCGTCTCCGCATTCCACCATGCGGGGCCGGGCCGCTGCTCCAGCATGTTTCTCACCCATTCCGGCTCGTTCGCACTGTGATACCACCGCTTCAAAATGGTCTCGGGCAGACCTCCCGCCGATGAGATTTCCACCTGGTGTGGACCAATCTCAACACCATCCGGCGGCCATGGTGGATCGGCCTGCTGCCGCACGAAGAACCGATTGTTCACGAACTCGTTTTGAGCGCGGGACGCCTCGTTCCACCAGCAGAGCCAGTTCCCGACGAACACGTTCTCGCGCACCGTCACATGC
>DASRYX010000518.1:0-4172 GCA_035686985.1 Planctomycetaceae bacterium
TCGATGAGCAGCCCGACTCGACACGGAAATCGTTGACCCACCCACGTCGCCAGTGCGTGCCAGTTGGCCGCGGCGACGGCAAAGGGTTCTCGCCGGGCTTCATCCACCGTGATGTACGTTCCTATTGTAGACCATACGACCACTTGGCGGTTGTCCGCCGCGGACTGCACGGCCGCCAGAATCCTTGCGACCCCTTCGGCTTTGGTCGCGAAGCAGTCGGCAAGCTCGCCGGTCATCGTGATGGCGAGGTGGTCCACTTCACCGGCGCTGGCGATGATCGACCGCAGCGCATCGCTCAGTTGCTCGGGCGTCTTCCAGAGGGGAAACGCGATCGATGTCGCCCAACCGTCGGTCCGTGCGGCTTTGATGTTCGCGCCGCCGATGTCGAGTCCGAGTATGGTCATGACAACGGCACCTCGCGAACCACGCCCTGACTGGTGAACTCAATCCGGCGGTCAGTGTGCCATTCCAACGGCTTGGACGGATCGGTCATCAACGACGCCAGCCAGTCCCCGCGACACAACCGCCGGATGCCGAGGCAACTCGTCGTTAACCGTGGATTGATCTCGACAAGCACGGGAGTATCCAGTCTCCTCTCCGGCAACAACACGTCAAAACCGACGTAGCCTTGTAAACCGGGAATCGTTGCGACCGCAACGGTTACCAGTCGTTGCACCGTCGCATGAGCCTCATCGTCGACCCGCGCGGCAATGACACCGCCGCAATAGACGAAATCTTCACCGAGCACCTGTTCCGCAACAGGAAACCATTGCACGCCGTTCCGATCAAACCATCCGGCAATCGACAGCGGCGTTCCCGGAATGAACGGCTGCCGAATCGCCGGTGGATCACCCGCCCCTCGATATTCCTGGCGACTATTCTTCCACGCGGCCTGATCAGCAATTCGTCGGACCAACTGTGACCCGGCGCCATCTCGCGGCTTGATCACAAATTTGGAATCCTCATCGAAGTGCGGTGGGGATTGCCAAGTCTCTGAAACCGTCGGAATCGTCGCGACGCTGTGCCGCGCCAGATGCTGCGCGAGGGCCAGTTTGTCCGCACACAACGCGATGGCCTCCGGCGAAGCGTTCCAGCTCCGGTGGCTCGGCGGCAACATTTCTACCAATTGTTGCAGCAGCCCGTCACATTCCGGGGCAATAATCCACGTGGCCTCCGTGTCGTCGAGACAGTTCTGCCAGCACGTCATGGATTCCGTGACATCACTGACGCGCCAGGCATGCACTCGTGATAAAGAGGGAGTCATTGCGAACCAGCGGTCATCAACCACCGTCTCGATCGTGACCTGCGGATTCAGAAGCAAATCTTCAATCAGCGCGCGCCACATCGCAAGGCCTTCGGCCAGCAGCGACGGCGGCGGATTCTCCCCACACAGCCCTGCACACACCGCTTCGAGCACCGCGATTCGCATGGCGACGATGTCTCGTTATGCGAACATTTGACCGCTACCCGAAGGCTCGAACGCGTTCCGATAATGCGTAATCTGCGGGGTGGATTCGCGATCGGGCCACACCACGGCGATGACATCATACCTGCTGCGACGATCGAGCCAGCCTTCGCGTTTCAGATAGACCAGCGCGGCCCGTGTCATGCGGCGCTGCTTATCGAGGTTCACCGCGTCGATCGGTTGCCCGTGCGTGACGCCACTACGTGTCTTCACCTCGACGAAGACCACCGTGTCACCGTCGAGCGCGATGAGATCCAGTTCACCGCCGTGATTGCGATGCTGTCGCCGCAGCACACGGTAACCATGGCCCACGAGATACCGCTCGGCGGCGCGTTCGCCGCGCGTGCCAAACGATTCTTGCCGCGTCAACAACGAGCGCAACCATGCGAACATCGCGAGGTCCGCTGAAGTTCACAGAAGTCTTGAGGAGCAAAGAGACCCAGCCTTAAGAAAGGCTGGGCTTTCTTGGATTACAAAACTGATTCTGCACCAACGTTACTTGGCGACCTTGTCGGTCCGTTCGACGAGGCGGGTCGCCTTGCCGGTTCGCTCGCGGAGGTAGTACAGCTTCGCGCGACGGACCTTGCCGTGGCGCTTCACTTCGACCTTGGCGAGCTTGGGTGAATTGATCGGGAACGTGCGCTCCACGCCTTCGCTGGCGACGATCCGGCGGACCGTGAAGTTCTCGTTCATGCCGGTGCCACGGCGGGCGATGACCACGCCGTTGAAAATCTGGATGCGCTCTTTGTCGCCTTCCAGAATCCGCTGGTGGACGTCGACCGTGTCGCCGATGTCGAACTTGATTTCGTCCTGACGGAGACTCGAAGCTTCCGCGGCGAGGATGAGTTTATTACGCATGGGGCTTTTCCTTTTGATCCGCGCTGTCGGTATGAACAACGCTCTCTGTGTTTTGAGCGGATAGTTGGTTAGTGGTTAGTGGATAGAAATGCAAAACGACAACAGTCTTTTTCTAACCACTGACCACTATCCACTAACCACTTTCTCCTCAATCCGTCGGCCAGTCCGCTTGCCAGGGGACTTTCGTGGTCGGCGGCGTTCTTGTCTGTTCTTCGGCACGACGCTGTTGCGTGCGAGCCACGCTTTGTTCATGTCGCCATTTGGCAATCGCCTGATGATTACCGTTGAGTAACACCTCGGGAACGGTCATCCCGCGGAACTCACGCGGCCGGGTGTATTGCGGATATTCCAGCAACCCCGACTCCGCGAACGAGTCGTACTTGTGGCTGCTCTCGTCTCCCAACACGCCCGGGATCAGGCGCATCACACAATCAATCACCATCATCGCCGGGACTTCTCCACCATTGCAGATGAAATCACCGGCGGACACTTCCAGAGGTTTCAGCCCCTGGACGATTCGTTGATCAAATCCTTCATAACGCCCGCACAGCAGCAACAGGCGGTCATACTCCGCCAGCTCGCGAATCAGCGATTGATCCAGTCGCCGACCCGTGGGGGTCATCATCAGGAGTTGCCCGGCGGCGTCCCCTTGTTGCTGCACGTGTTCCACACAGTCGTAGACCGGCGGACACATCATCAACATGCCGGGACCGCCACCGTAGGGCGTGTCATCCACCGATTTATGTCGGTCTGTGGCCCAGTCGCGGATGTTCCAGAGATGCACCGCCAGCAACTGCTTGTCGAGCGCCTGCTTAAGCAGACTCTGCTGCAGATAGCTGTGAAACAACTCCGGAAACAGCGAGAGGACATCGAACCGCATGATCGGTCAGCGGGAAATGCCGAATGTCGAAGGCGGAATGTCGAATTGAGGATCTTTCATTCCTCATTCTGCATTCCTCATTCTGCATTCTCCATCAGCCCGCTTCTCCTCCCTCGGCGGCCGGTGCGGCTTCCCCACCTTCAGCCGGAGCTTCGCCTTCCGCGGCGGGCGGCGGCAGTTCCTTCGGCTTCAGCATGGCGGGCGGCGCGGCGGCGACACCGAACTTGTTAGTCTTCACCTTTTTCACCAGCGTGGCGACGCGATCCGACAGGCTCGCCCCCACCGATTGCCAATATTCCACGCGGTCCAGCTTGATGCTGACTCGCTTGGATTTATCAGCCACCGAGGTGTCGTACCAGCCGACTTCTTCGATCGCCTTGCCTTCACGATGGACGCGCGAGTCCATCACACAAATGCGGTAAAACGGCCGATGATGCCGTCCAATCCGCTTCATTCGAATCCGAACTGCCACTGAGGAACTCCAAAAAATCGAGAGTCGAGAGTCAAGTGCCGAGAGCCAGAGGAGCTGCTCGACTATCTGTTTCGTTTCTTCTGCTTCTTCGCGTCTTTGCGGGCTTTCTTTTTCTTTTCGGCTGCGGCGCGGGCGTCGACGGGGCCGCTTTTCGTCGACCCTTTCGTCGCCTTCAGGCTGGCGTTCGGGTCGAGCATGCCAGCCTGACCCATCTGCGACATGGCCTTCATGCGATCCATCATTCCCATGCCGGCCATTTTCTGCATCATGCCGGACATCGCATCAAAGTCTTTCAACAGACGATTGATGTCCGCGGGTTCGGTCCCGCTGCCACGGGCAATCCGATTGCGGCGGCTGCGGTCGATCCGGTCGGGATTGGTCCGCTCATCCTGCGTCATCGAGCCGATGATCGCCTCGATCCGCCGCATGTCGGCTTCGGGATCCATATCATCCGGCAGGTCGCCCATCATGGAACCGAGACCGGGGATCATCTTCAT